>JAZRGP010000037.1:0-4546 GCA_045644225.1 Christensenellaceae bacterium
AAGTCCGCCTCGGATATCACAAATCCGAAGAAGAACTGAAGAAGAATTATCAGCTCACGGGCATTATTACCGACGAGGGTAAGAAAAATATGTCGGGCAACGGGTGCATCTCTCCTGCAGCCCGCGGGGTACTCTCGCAGGAAGAACTGGAAGAACTGATCGACAGTGCGAAGCAGCGCATCGGCGATGCCGTGCTGAAGATCGCGGCAGGTGAAAACGATATGCAGCCGCTCGACGGAACCGCTTGCGAATTCTGTGACTATGGGGCGATCTGCTGCTTTGACGAGGGATATGCGGGGAACTGCTACCGCGAAGCGACGACGGAGAATGAATGATGGAACTGACCAAAAAACAGTATAAAGCTGTATACGAAAGAAACACGAATATTCTCGTCTCTGCGGCGGCAGGCTCAGGCAAGACGAGCGTGCTTACAGAGCGTATCGCAAAGCTTTGCGAAGAAGGCGCGGATATCCGCAGGATGCTCGTTTGCACCTTTACCAACGCAGCAGCGGCAGAGATGCGCTCGCGTATTTCCAAGAAGCTGCTTGTCTGCGCGGAGGAGGCGAATGATGCGCGTCTGCGTACGCAGGCAGAGTATGCCTCTGCGGCGGATATCTGCACGTTCCACAGTTTCTGCATCCGCATGCTGAAGGAGCATTTCCTTGAAGCGGGGCTGCGCCAGAGGTGGCACGTAGCTTCGGATAAGATCTCCGCTCAGCTCATGGATCAGGCGCTGGAGGATACTTTTGACGAACTCAGCGAAGCAGGGAGCGAGGAGCTCCGCATGCTGCAGCTGCGCTATACGGGCAGCAATGAGACAACGCTGAAGTCAACGCTGCTCTCGCTCTATGCATTTACCTGCAGTCTGCCCGAGCAGCTCGAATGGATCGTGCGCATGGACCGCGCAGCATCTGTAGAGCATTGCCGCGAGCTGTATCGGAAGAAATATCGGCTTACTGCGGAGCGCATGCTGGAGGCATATGCCGAGTGCGTAAAGATCAGTACAGATCAGATCTGGGAGAAGCAGCTTGCGAATGATAAAAAGGAGCAGGATACCGCAACGGCGATGAAGGATGCGCTGGAACGCGAGGACTTTGCGCTGCTGGCTGACCTGCTGAAGCTGCGTGCGCCCATGAAGGACCGAAAGATGCCCGCGGGAGAGGCAAAGGAAAAGCATGCGTTTTTCCTGAATCTTGCGCGTGATGAGCGCGATAAGCTGAAAGAGATCTCGCCCGATGACCTTAAGCGGCTGGAGAGAGAAGGAGAATATCTCAGCACGCAGGCAGATGCGCTTTACCGCGTTCTCAGCGTGTTTTCCGAAAAATACCGTATGCTCAAGGATGCGCAGGGACTGCTCGACTATGATGACATTATGTCCGTCAGCTATCGTCTCCTGCAGGATGAGTCCATCGCGCGGGAATACCGTGACTATTATGACTATGTATTCGTTGACGAATATCAGGATACGAATCCGATCCAGGAGGCGCTGATCGCAAAGATCGTCCGCGAGGACAATGCCTTCATGGTAGGCGATATCAAACAGAGCATTTACCGATTCCGTCTGGCGGACCCGCTGATCTTCCGCGAACGTCAGCAGCGCTATGACAATGCGGAAGAAAACGGCGAGCTGCTGATCCGAATGAACGACAATTTCCGCAGTGCGCCTGAGGTCATCGACGGCATCAACCGTGCGATGGGGCAGCTGATGTCGCGTGATTTCGGCGAGATCGACTATACCGAGGATGAGGCACTGATCGCAGGGAGAACGGATCTTTCGGGCGAGACGGAGTTTCTGTTGACGGTGCGTGAGGATCGCAGCCCCACGGCCGCGGAGGAAGCGGAGAACATCGCGCGGAGGATCGCAGAACTGCACGCGGAGGGCGTCGCATATAAGGATATTGCGGTGCTGATGCGTGCGACAAAGGGCGATGGAGATCTGTTCGCGCAGATCTTCCAGCAGAGGGGCATCCCATGCGTCAACAATGCGGAACGCAGCGTTCCCGGAGAAGTGGAACTGTTCCTCAATCTGCTTCGCATCGTCGACAATGCGAATGCGGATATCCCGCTGATCGCGGTCATGCGCAGCCATCTCGGCGGATTTGACGAGCAGGACCTCGCGGAGATCCGTGCGGGATCGCTCCACGGGAGCTATTACGATGCAGTAAAGCT
The DNA here is from genome assembly GCA_045644225.1 of Christensenellaceae bacterium. GTDB lineage: Bacteria > Bacillota > Clostridia > Christensenellales > Christensenellaceae > JAZRGP01. Next base: position 2,170 of record JAZRGP010000037.1, read on the forward strand.
GACCGCAGAGGCAGAGACGGAGCTCGGGCAGCGATGTGCGGAATTTCTCGAGCAGATCAAGCTGCTCCGCATCTATGCGAGGAGCATGCGCTTAAAGGATTTTCTCATTCTGCTCAAGGAACGCACAAGCTTTGAAGAGCGGCTGATCCTGCTGCCGCACGGCATGGAGAAGGCGGATGTATTCCGCAGATTCTATGAAGACTGCCTTGCGAATGCCGAGGAAAAGGAAAGCCTGTACCATCTGCTGATGTATTACGAAGCCATCCTCAAGCGCGGCGAAAGCCTCGTCGGTAAAAAGGAAACACTGGGCGACAATGACTGCGTGCAGATCATGACGGTGCATAAGAGCAAAGGTCTGGAATTCCCCGTAGTGTTCTTTGCGCGGCTGGGCAAGCGCCTGCGCAAGGATGACGCACAGAATATCATTATCTACACGTCCGAACTTGGCGTTGTTTCGGATATTTATGACGAATCGACTCGTATCAGACGGCGCAGCCTGATGCGCTCGGTGATGAGCGATCTGATCGAAGATCAGCTGCGTTCGGAGGCTCTGCGCGTGGTATACGTCGCGATGACCCGAGCAAAAGAGCGGCTGATCCTCTCGGGCGCAGTGCGAAAAGACAAGCTCGATGAGCTGACGCAGCAGTGCATCGCGGCGAAGCGCTACGGTCAGCTTCGGGCGCTGCAGACGCCGCTTCAGTGGCTGATCGCGGCATATTCGGATGAGGCATTTCTCGATTGGGAGTATCTGCGCGTAACGGAACATATCGATGCGTGCGAAGCACAGTCGGAGGCAGTCGCGATGACGGTCGCGGAGGTATTTGACGGTTGCGGATGCGCGGAAGAGAAGCCTCTTGCGCTATATCAGCCCGATGAAAGCCCGCTGAAATACGGGGTAAGCGCACTGATGCCGGAATATAACTTCGAGACATCCTCCGCACCGCAGCCGACCAATGCACAGAGCATGGGCGGAACGGAATTCGGCTCGCTTGTGCATTACTTTATGGAGCATGCGAACTTTGAAGATTTCGAAGGTGTGGAAAATCAGCTCGGGAGAATGCTTGCTTCGCAATTGATCACCGAAGCGGAGGCACAGCTTCTCAGGAAGTTCTCCGCACAGATCGAGGCGTTTTTCAAGGGGGAAACGGCGGAGCGTATCCGCAGATCCCCGCAGGTCTATCGCGAAGTTCCCTTTAACCTGAGCGTTTCCGCAAAGAGCGTCGGTAAGGATGCCGAGGGAGACGTGATCCTGCAGGGCATCATCGATCTGCTCTTTGAAGAAAACGGAAAATGGGTGATCGTGGATTACAAATCAAACTTCGTGACGGAGGAGAATATCGGTGAGCTGATCGCGCATTACCGCGTACAGATGCAGCTGTACCGACGTGCTGCGGAGATGATCTCACGCAGATCGGTCGATGAATGTATCCTTTGTTTCCTGCGTGCGGGAAGAGAAGAAAGCATCACTTTTTAAAAAATGATCACAACAGCGGTTTGCGGATGACTGAGCATAAGTTCGGTCGTCTGCGAGCTGCTTTTTTCATGAAATAAAAGTATGGCAGTTTCTCTTTTTATGGTAAAATAAACGCAGAACACGATAATGGAGGAAGACAGCATGAAGAAGATCGTAGTGATCCCCGATTCCTATAAAGGCTCGGTCAGCGGAAAGCGTATCTGTGAGATCATTGCACAGACAGTCGGAGAGATCCTGCCTGACTGCGAGGTGATCGGGATCCCTGCGGCAGATGGCGGAGAAGGGACTGTAGATGCGTTTCTTGCGGCGCTCGATGGTGAAAGATGCTCTGCTGATGTTTCGGGACCTTTCGGGGAACGCATGAAAGCGGATTATGCTGTTTTTGATGATTTTGCCGTGATCGAGATGGCATCCTGCGCGGGGCTTCCGCTCGTCGGTGAAAGGAAAGATCCGCTGATCACGACGACATACGGCGTCGGAGAGATGATCCTCGATGCAGTGGAGAAAGGCTGTCGGGAGATCGTCATCGGGATCGGCGGCAGCGCGACGAACGATGCGGGCTGCGGCATGGCAGCGGCGCTTGGAGTGCGGTTTTACGACAGCAAAGGAGAATGCTTCGTGCCGACCGGCGGTACGCTCTGCGATATCGAAAAGATCGATGCGAAATCCATGGATCCTCGGCTTAAAGATGTTACGATCACGGTAATGTGCGATATCGATAATCCGCTTTACGGAGAGAACGGAGCGGCATATATCTTCGGTCCGCAGAAAGGTGCGGATGAAGCGACGGTAAAATTGCTGGATGAAGGGCTCAGGCACTTTGCGGTTGTCGCTCAGAGGGACCTCCGAAAAGATATCAGCGATATTGCGGGAGGCGGTGCTGCAGGCGGAATGGGCGCAGGA
>JAZRGP010000038.1:0-2008 GCA_045644225.1 Christensenellaceae bacterium
ATCCGACTTGTATATCGTTGAAAAGCTCAATGCGCGCGGTCTTGGCGCAAGACTGATCTTCTCCCGCAGAAGAATCTCTCCCGAGACCATGGACCCCAATACAATCTATTTTGAAAGCAAGGACAGCATGGGCCGCATCGAGCTCTCCCGTATCTCGGGTCACATGATGCTGGAAGACCTGCAGATCGTTCTCGAACAGTTCGAAAAGGATCATCCCGCATCCAAGCTGGATTACATCCACGGCGAAGAGACCATCAGCGAGCTCAAGACGCAGTACAACACGCTCTGCTTCATCCTGCCCGCACTCTCCAAGCGCCGCTTCATGGATACGATCGTAGAAAACGGCGTTCTCCCCAAGAAGTGCTTCTCGCTCGGCGAAGCGGATGAAAAGAGATTCTATCTCGAATGCCGCCTGCTCGTTCTCCCCGATGAGGAAGAAGAGGAAGCTCCCGCAGAAGAACAGCTCCCCGCTGCAGAAGAACCCGCTGCTGAGGAATACGAAGAAGCCTCCGCAGAGGAATATGAAGAATACGAAGAATATGAAGAATACGAGGATGTTCCCGAGGAGACCCCTGCGGAAACACCCGAAGATATCATCATCGAAGCTCCCGCTGCTGAGGAAGCTCCTGCTCCCGCAGCCCGCATGGAATCGCTCATGATCGAGACAGAGGAAACTCCCGTGATCAGACCCGCAGCTACAAAGCGCGCAAACGAGGGACTGATGATCGAGGAGATCCCCGCGGATGCAGTCCTTGAGGACAAGATCACGCTCGGCAATATCCCTGCGGCTCCCGTCTTTGCGGGAACGGTAAAAGACGATCTGCTTCTGGAAGAACTGATCGACAACATCTTTGAGGACTGATCCTCATACTCATTCAGGAGACTATAAGAAAATGGCACTTATCGTTACAAAGTTCGGCGGTTCTTCTCTGGCAAGCGCTGAACAGTTCAAAAAGGTTAAGAATATCATCCAGTCAAATCCCGACCGTGCTTTCTGCGTGCCTTCCGCACCCGGCAAGCGTTTTGACGGCGACGAGAAGGTAACAGACCTGCTCTATCAGCTCTATAACTGCGTCAAGAACAACACGGACGAAACAGAAACTTTCGCAAAGATCCGCAGCCGCTACGTCGGCATCCGCGATGAACTCGGTCTTTCCTTCGATATCGAAAAGGAACTCGATAACATCCTCGCAATGCTCAAGAGCGGCGAATCCTCTGACTATGCGGCAAGCCGCGGCGAATATCTGAACGGTCTGCTCCTTGCGGAATACCTCGGCTGGGAATTCCTCGACGCTGCGGAGATCATCATCTTCGACAAGCGCGGCAGATATGACGACAATGCGACGAACGCAGTTGCGGCACGCGTCATCGGCAACCGCAGAAACATCGTCATCCCCGGCTTCTACGGCACGATGCCTTACCACAGCATCAAGACTTTCTCCCGCGGCGGCTCCGATATCACAGGCGCGATCGTTGCGGCAGTCGTCAATGCCGACCTCTATGAAAACTGGACGGACGTTTCCGGCTTCCTTATGGCTGACCCGCGCATCGTTCCGCATGCAAAGAAGATCGAGCGCATCACATACCGCGAACTCCGCGAGCTCAGCTACATGGGCGCGACAGTTCTGCATGAAGATGCGATCTTCCCCGTATACAATGCTGCGATCCCGATCAACGTCCGCAACACGAACGAACCCGAAAACAACGGCACGATGATCCTTCCCGTGATCGACGAAGAACGCTCCGAAGACGATACAGCGATCACAGGCGTAGCAGGCAAGAAGGGCTTCTCCATCATCTCCATCGAAAAGAACGGCATGAACTCCGAGCTCGGCTTCGGCAGACGCGTTCTTGCGTGTGTTGAAAAATACGGCCTGCCTTTCGAGCATATGCCCTCCAGCATCGATACACTTTGCCTTGTTCTGGAAGATAAGCATGCAGGCGACCTTCTCGAGGATATCGTGGATGACATCCTGCGTATCTGCGAACCCGATACTGTTGAGATCAA
>JAZRGP010000039.1:0-2515 GCA_045644225.1 Christensenellaceae bacterium
TATTGAAAAATGCTTCGCCTCTGCGGAGCGGTTCGTTCTGCATGCGCCTTTTGCGGAGCTGCATCCCTGCGCGATCGATCCGCTGGTGCTTGATATCGCGAAGAAGCGCTTTCGGCAGGCGGCAGGGCTTGCGCGGAAGTATGACGTGAAGCGCATGGTCGTGCATTCGGGATATGTTCCGAATGTATATTTTAAAGAATGGTTTACAGAACAGTCGGTTCTTTTCTGGAAGGAATTCTTGGAAGAATTACCGAATGATTTTGAATTGCTGCTCGAGAACGTAATGGACGACGAGCCGCAGACGCTGAAGCAGGTCGCAGATGCGGTGGATGATCCGCGGTTCGGGCTGTGCCTGGATGTCGGGCATGTGAATGCGATATCGGATGTCCATCCGCTCGAATGGATCGCGGAATACGGAACCATGCTCAGGCATGTGCATCTGCACAACAACCACGGCGTCAACGATGAGCACGGAGCGCTTTTTGATGGCGATCTGGATATTTTGGCGATCGCGGAGGCGGCTCAGGCGGCTTCTCCCGAAGCAACGTTTACGCTGGAGCTCATGGATGCGGAGACTTCGCTGGGATGGCTCGCAGAGAAAGGAATGATCTGAAATGGAAGACAGATTACAACAGATCATCGCGCAGATACAGCCTGCTGATGCGGATACGATCCGCCTTGCGGAAGAGCGGCAGGCATCGCTCGCAAAGCCACCGGGCAGCCTCGGAAAGCTGGAGGAGATCTCGGTAAAATTTGCGGGCATTACGGGTAATGTTATAAACGAACCGAAAAAAACAAGGCTCGTTGTTTTTGCTGCGGATAACGGAGTTGTGGAGGAAGGCGTATCCTCGGCTCCGCAGTCTGTTACGCTGAGTCAGACGGTCAATTTAACGCGCGGCATCACGGGTGCCTCGGCGCTTGCGGCACATGTTGGTGCAGAGGTAGAGGTTGTGGATGTCGGTATTATGACGGATGTCGGATGTTCTGCGGTTTTTGACAGAAAGATCGCTTACGGAACGGGGAACATCCGCAAAGAAGCCGCGATGACGCGGGATCAGGCGCTGCGGGCGATGCTGACGGGCGTTGAATTTGCGGATAAGGCAGCTGCTGACGGTATTGAGATCGCGGGCTGCGGTGAAATGGGCATCGGCAACACGACGACGGCTGCCGCGGTGCTTTGCGTGCTGACGGGCAAAACTGCCGCGGAGATCGCAGGCAAGGGCGGCGGCATCACGCAGGCGGCTTATCTCAAAAAGATCGCGGTGATCGACGATGCGATCGCGCTGAATGATCCCGATCCCGGGGATGCCGTGGATGTACTCGCGAAGGTCGGAGGATTCGATCTTTGTGCGATGACGGGATTTTTCCTCGGATGTGCGAAGAACCGCATCCCCGCAGTTGTCGATGGCATCATCTCCATCGTTGCGGCGCTTGCGGCGGTGCGCCTGCAGAAGAACGTGAAGGATCATCTCTTCCTTTCGCACAGATCTTTTGAAAAAGGCTACGATATTGCGGCGCAGGAACTCGGCATGCGTGAGCATCTCGATCTGGATATGCGCCTCGGTGAAGGCAGCGGATGTCTGCTGATGTTTCAGGTGATCGCGGCGGCATGCGCTGTGATGAAGAACATGGCGACGTTTGAGCAGGCTGCGATCAATGATGACTATCTTGAGGAGATCCGCGGCGGCGACTGCTTCACGGTAACGGAGGGCTGAGCGGATGCTGATCTTTCTTTCGGGCGGAGCGAAAAACGGAAAATCCACGCTTGCGCAGGATCTAAGCGTGTCGCTCTGCAAAAATAAAAAACTGTATTACCTCGCGACGATGATCCCGACGGATGCTGAGGACGATGCACGCATCGCGCGGCATATCTCCGAGCGTGACGGGATGGGATTTCAGACGGTGGAACACGGAAGGAATCTCGCGGAATGTGCCGTTGATCCCGAGGGAACCTATCTTGTGGACAGTGTCACGGCGCTGCTCGCGAACGAGATGTTCCTTGCGGACGGAACGACGGATCTCTCCGCAGCGGAACGCGTCGCGCAGGAAGTCTGCGGATTTGCGGACCGTGTAAAGAATGCCGTATTCGTCAGCGATTATATCTATGGCGACGGCAGGATCTATGATGAATTTACAGAAGGCTATCGGAAGGGACTTGCGCTGATCGACCGTGCGCTTGCGGATAAATGCGACGTTGTTGCTGAAGTGATGCATGGTGTACCGATCTGCTATAAGGGGAAATTATGAAAAAACTGATTCATGCATTTTTTATGGCATTGGGGATGTTCACTGCGATCCCCTGCCCGTACCGTCCCTGGGATGACGATGCGAGGCCGCTGATGATCCTCTGCCTGCCCGTGATCGGGCTGCTGGTCGGTGCGATCTGGATGGGCATCGGGATGCTTTGCGGGCTGATCGGTCTGCCGAAGCTGCTGACCGCGGCGGTCATGGTCATTTTACCGTATCTGCTGACGGGATTTATTCATCTGGATGGATATATGGATGTAAGCGATGC
>JAZRGP010000040.1:0-2290 GCA_045644225.1 Christensenellaceae bacterium
GCCGCCAGCGTTCGTCCTGAGCCAGGATCAAACTCTTGAATTAAAATTTATTTTACTCTTTAAGAGTAATTATCTTTTAGTTCAAAGATCCTTCGCTCATTCACTTGGCTTGTTTGCTTTGTTTTTCTTGCGCTGTATTTATCTGTCAATGTTCTTGTCGCGTGCTCCGTTTCCGTAGCGCGCTCCATTATAATACCAAACCATTTCTCCAATGTCAACACTTTTTTCAAAATTTTTTTAATTTTTTTCAAAGTTTTTTTCGACCACAATATTTTGCGATACCTATGCGGTTTTTTGAGCATATGTTGTGTTTAGCAAAAGCCTATCCTTGACATTTTCGAAAGATTTTTTACATTTTTTCAAAAAATCTCAAAAAATTTTTTTATTTTTTTTAGAAATTTTTTTCAATAAATTTTTTCATCAGCTCACAACCGGGATCGATAAACAGACCCGTCTTAGCTGCATCGTCTTCACAATATGTCGGCGCACCCTTGGATGTATCTTCATCATCAGAGCGATAAAGCACAAAGGGAACGGGATCGCCGATGTGTGTCATCAGCGGGATCGGTGTCGGATGGTCAGGCAGAAGCATGATCGCATAGTCCTCGCCCCATGCCTTGAGCTGCGGGATCATCTTGCCGAGCATCTCATCGATCTTCTCGATGGATTTGATCTTGTTATCCAGCTCGTGTCTGTGTCCGCTTTCATCGGGCGCTTCTACATGGATATAAACAAGGTCACAACCGTTCTTCAGCAGATCGAGCGCCGCATCAGCCTTACCCATAAAGTTTGTATGGATATTGCCCGTTGCACCAGGAACGTCGACGACTTCCATACCTGCGCAGATGCCGATACCCTTGATCAGGTCGACCGCAGATACAACGCCGCCCTTGACGCCGTATTTTTCATAGAAAGGAGAAACCGCGGGCTTTGTGCCTTCACCCCAGAACCAGCAGGAGTTTGCGGGACGCAGACCCTTTTCCTTTCTCGCGATATTGACGGGATGGTTTTTGAGGATCTCATGCGAACGGCGCATAATGTCATAGAGAACTTCACTGTGCGCGCCTGCAGGGAGATACTCGCGGACAGGCTTGCCCGTGATATCATGCGGCGGCGTCAGCTTTGCGCCGGGCTGCTCATCCTTGAGCACCAGACAATGACGGTAGCTGATACCGGGATAGAGATTCAGCTTTGCCGTCTTGAATACTTCATTCAGATCATTGATCAGAATCGTAGATTCCTCCGTAGAGATCTCATCGGAAGAATAGTCGATCATTGTTGCGTCTTCATAATTTTCTTCTTCGGAAATGCAGACAAGGTTGCAGCGGAACGCGAGGTCAGCCGCGCCCAGCTCGATACCCATGCTGACAGCTTCAAGCGGAGAACGACCCGTATAGTAAACGAGCGGATCGTAACCCATTACCGAAAGGTTTGCCGTATCGGACTGCGGAGGCATGCCGTCGGGAACGGTTTTAGCCATGCCGACTGTGCCGTGCTGTGCGAGATAATCCATATTGGGCTTGACCGCCGCCTGAAGGGGCGTCTTGCCGCCGAGCTCTTCCAGGGAATAGTCTGCCATTCCGTCGCCGAGCATAACGATATATTTCATAACTTGGTCTCCTGATTTTCTTTTTCTAATATTTCAACCGTTTTTCTGATAAAAAACAGTTTTCGTTTCATTTTCGATTATTGTATAATATATAAATAATAAATTCCACTTATTTTTTCGGAGGGACGTATGCCCGCAGGAATCATCGAGATCGATCTGCACAACCGCAACAAAACACAGTCGCGCATCGCTATCGACGCTGCTTTACGCAGAGCTGACCGCGGAACTTACCGCCTGCGCATCATCCACGGCTACAACCGCGGAACCGAGCTCAAGGAGATGCTCCTCGGGGAATACTCGTCGCATCCGCTCATCCTGCGCATCCAGACATACCCGAACAAAGGTCAGACAGACCTCGTCCTTCGCGAACTTTGAGACCCAAAAGGGTCTTTTTTTATTTTGTGGAACTGCGCATTACGTCCGTGACCTCGGATATCGTAACAAACGCTTGCGGATCAACGGCGGATACGATGCTCTTTAAGCGGGCGATCTGGAAACGGTTGACGACAAAATAGATTACCGTCTTGCCTTCGCCCGAATAGTAACCCTCTGCATCGAAGTGCGTAATGCCCTTGCCGAATGCCGCGGAAAGCTCCGCGCTGATCTCTGCTTCCCTGGTCGTGACGATCATGACGGACTTCGCTTTATCAAGACCTTCTACGATAAAGTCCTCGCTCTTTA
>JAZRGP010000041.1:0-4293 GCA_045644225.1 Christensenellaceae bacterium
ACGCATTGGCGAACTGGAAAAGAATGCTGCGGAGGCATGCGGTCTGACTGCGATCGGCGTGATGAGCTCGATCATGGAGACGCGCGATCGTTGCCTTCAGGCGACGCCGGTCATGAAATACAACAAGATTACGCGGGAATATGAGGAAACTGGAGAGTATGTTTTTGACAGCACGGGTGCGAACCGTGCGAATGAACTCCTTGGCAAGCATCTTGGAATGTTTGAAGAAAAAACAACGCTTGGCGGCGGTTTGACGCTTTCTCCGAGAGAACTGGGGATGCTGCAGCGTGCAGCGGAGCGCGAGGGGGAGAAAGGTGAAAAAGACTCCTGAAGAGCTGCTGCAGATCGTGCGGGAAAAGGAACTCGCATACTGTAAAAATCACCCCGTCTATTTCATCGAGAATTACGTCTGCATCGAGGATAAGGATGCGCCGGGCATCGTGATTCCTTTTGAACTGTGGGAGGGGCAGAAAGAAGCTGTAAGATCCATAACGGACCATCGCTTCAACATCATCTTGAAAGCGCGCCAGCTGGGGATCTCGTGGCTTGTCCTGGCAATCGCAGCACATATGATGCTGACGCAGGAAGGTTGCACGGTGATCGCGTTGTCGCGAACGGAAAACGAAGCAAAAGAACTCGTCCGTCGCATGCGATTGATCCTCGAGAACATTCCCGAATTTATCGCTGAAAAGCCGACAAATGGGAAATACACGCTGTCGAGCAAGATGATGGCCGTGAAGTTGAAAACCCCGCAGGGCGGTCTTGAGAGCGTATTTCAGGCATTTTGTTCTGCACCTTCGGCAGCGAGATCGTTTACGGCAAACCTGATAATCTTTGATGAATGGGCATTTCAGCAGAGCGCGGAGGAGATATGGACATCGGGTTTTCCGACGATCAACCGACCGACAGGCGGCAAGGTTATAGGACTATCGACGATCCTGCTCGGCACACTTTTTGAACGACTTTGGCGTGAAAACGAGCAATTCAACAAAGTGTTTCTTTCCTGGGATACAGATCCGCGCAGAGATGCCGCGTGGTACGAAAGCACATACAAGATGCTTGGGGAGATGATATACCAGGAATATCCGTCCACGCCTGAAGAGGCGCTTATGGCGCCGGGTGGATGCTTCTTCCAAAACTTCCGTCGCGGAATTCATGTAATAGAGCCATTTAAGATCCCGGCGCATTGGCGCAGATATCATGCAATCGACTATGGTTTGGACATGCTCGCGTCACTGTGGGCGGCGGTAGACCCTGAGGGAAATATTTACGTTTACCGGGAGGTATACGAAAGCGAACTTATCGTCTCCCGTGCCGCGGAGGAAATACACGCCGCGGAGGATGAAGATGAAAAAATATATGCGCGATATGCTCCGCCCGATCTCTTCGGACGCTCCAGTGAGACAGGCAGGACGCGCATTGAATCATTTGCAAAATGCGGGCTGATATTTCAAAAGAGCAGCAACGATCGAGAAGCGGGGTGGTCAGAAGTAACGGAATATCTTCGGCCGTACAGAAACGCGGAGGGCGTTGAAACCGCACGCCTAAAGATATTCTGCAATTGCGTTAACTTGATCCGGACGCTGCAGGCGATCCCAAGGGATAAGAGAAATCCAAACGATTGCGCCCGAGAACCGCACGAGCTGTCGCATGCTCCTGACTCTTTGCGGTACATGCTGATGGGAAGACTTTCCCCGGAACTGCCGCAGGATCGAAGAGCGATAAGAGAATACGACGATGCAGAAGAACTGCTGAACTATGGATATTGAGAAAGGAGACGGAATGGCGAGCTATCAGACGCGCCCGGCGGGTGCAAAGAAAGTAATTGAGCTTCGGAGCTTCCTCGGAGTTGATTTTGCGAACGAGGAAACAGAAGTGGATCCGCGCAGATCTCCAAACGCACCGAACATGACTGCAGACCTTGCGGGACGCCCGGAAGTAAGACCGGGATACGAGACTCTTCTTGACACAGGCGAATCAATCAACGGTATTCATTTTCATGAAGACACGATGATCCTCCATCATGGCAGCACATTCTCGACGGTAGAAATCGACGAAAACGGAGTGTATAGCATTGGATCCTTACAGATTGCGGACCGTGGCAATGCACTTTCTCAATCCTTTTTCATGAACGGAGTCACCTATATTCTCGATGGCAGCACGTACACTCAGTTTGACGGGACTGCCTTTGCGGATGTTGAAGGCTTCGTTCCGACGACAACGATTGCGAGAAAGCCTACGGGCGGCGGTGAAATTTTTGAAGGCGTCAACTTATTGACGCCGTTTAGAAAGAACAGTTTTTCCGCGGATGGCGAAGCAAAAAAATATCAACTCGATGGGAAAGATATCGCTGCAACCGGTGTGAAAGTATGGATCAACGGAACTGAAAAAACAGAAGGATTTACTGTTGATGCTGCAGCTGGATTGATCACATTTGACTCGGCTCCTGAAGACGATAAAGGCGTGGATAGTGTAGTTATACAGTTTGCGGCGAAGACATCGGGCAGAAGCAAAGTTGCGCACTGTACACAATGCGCTCTTTTCGGCCTCGGTAACGATACGCGTGTATTTGTAACGGGAGATCCTGAAAACAAGAACGTTGACTATATGAGCGGTCTCTATGACCCGACATATTTTCCTGACACGGGATACACCAAGATCGGCTCCGATGATACGGCGATCATGGGATATATCAAGCAATATGGTGACCTGATCATTGTAAAAGAAGGGCAGGGCGACCGCGGAGGCCTGTTTCTCAGATCTGCAATGCAGCAGGATGACGGAAGTGCGCTGTTTTCAGTAACGGAGGGAATTCAGAATGTTGGCGCAGCATCTCGGTATGCATTTGCGAATGTGAATGGAGACCCGGTGTTTCTGTCGGAGAACGGTGTGTTTGGGTTGGCGACCAATAGCGTTACGAATCAGGCTTGCGTTCAGAACCGATCCTGGTATGTAAATCCGCGACTGACAGCGGAACGAAATCTTGAAAATGCATTTGCGGCGGTTCATGGAAAATATCTTATGCTCGCAGTTGCAGGAAAGATTTATGTTGCAAACAGTGAAGCTATGAACGGAAACAAGACGGGGAACTACGGCTATGAATGGTATTACTGGACGGACATACCCGTGCGATTCATGCGGGAACATGAAGGCACATTGTATATAGGCACTGAAGAAGGGCAGCTGCGCAGACTTAAGGATCCCGAGATTGACGGAACTGCGGCATATTCTGATGACGAGAAAGGCATTGATGCAATGTGGACGACTCCGTTATTGGATGGTGGGAACTTTCTGCGATACAAAACGATTGCAAAGAAGGGTGTCGGCATCCTTGCGAAGCCGTATGCTCGAAGTTCCGGGGAGATATTTTTTACCACGGATAAGGTTTTGGAACAAAAAACAGCCGAATACACGTTCGATGTTTTCGATTTCAATGATATCGATTTCAATCGGTTCACATTTAACCTAAGGGATGATCCGAAGGTGTGTGTTAGCCCAAAGAAACTGAGAAAAGTGCTGAATTTTCAGATGGGTGTTCGGCATTCGGCGCCAAATGAGGGGTTCGGTATCCTTGCAATGATGATTACCTATTCGATTGGGAAATACACCAAGTAACTGGAGGAAATATGGCATTTAATGATTTAAAAGTTAAAGACCAAGATTTTGAAGGCAAAAACATACAGAGCATCAGAGAAAACATGGTTGCAGGCAGGGCGGAAGAGCTGAAGCGCCTTTTCGATGCGCCTGCTCAAGAGGTTCTTAAAGAGAAAATCAATGCATTGATAGATTATCTCTGTTCAACAGAATCAGCGAGTGAAATTGGTACGCCGGAGCTTAATGAAAATAGCGGAAACACGGTTGCTGCACAGCTCGGCTACATTTTCCGCGAAATGCAGAGCCTTTATGCGGGTAGCATCGCTGACAACTCGATCGAAGATGTAAAGCTCTCGGATAAGGAGGGACAGATTAAAGCGCGAGTTGTCGAAATTTGCAAACTGTTTGAGCTGCTTGATCAGGCGCCGAACAACACGATCGTAAGATGGAGTAATGAAGACGAAAAAAGGTTTGAACATATTTTGTCTGAAATTGGTGCGTTTCATGTTTTGGATCCTGAAGCAGGCCCGAAATACGGGGTGCTTCCTGTTGAGTGCGGCGGAACAGGGGCGGAAAACGCAGCTGATGCAAGAGAAAAGCTGGGAGCAGTAGCGAAAAGCGGTGACACGATCAATGGTAATTTAAATATTAAAAATATTGGCGCAACTTCTTATTTGATCCTTGTTGGACCAAAGGGTT
>JAZRGP010000042.1:0-3623 GCA_045644225.1 Christensenellaceae bacterium
ATGCTTGGGCCCACCTTCCGTGATGAGGTTACCCGTCATGCTGAAATCCGTCGTGAAAGGGCTTCTGCCCAGCTTTTCGGGAGCGGAAGCGGCGGTCATGCGCATGATCGACAGCGGTGTGCCTGCGGAGGATATCGCGGCAGGTGTGGAAAAATGCGTGGCGAACACGCTGGAGAAAATGATCCGTGCGGCGAGAGAACAGACGGGAGTGTTCCCCGTATTGCTCGTTGGCGGTGTAATGCAGAATCAGCATATCCGCGCAAGGCTGAATCATCGCCTGCGTGGGCTGTATTTCGCGAAAGACAGATTATCGGCAGACAATGCCTGCGGACTTGCGATGCAGGCACGCAATATATTTTTTGAGAGTGAAAGCAAATGATCAAGGAACGGATGAAGGAGCTCGCAGCGCGCACGGATGCGCGGCTTGAGGAGCTTTTTCGGGCGAAGGAGCCTCAGCTGCTCTGGGACTCGATGTATTACAGCGTAAAGGCAGGCGGCAAGCGTCTGCGCCCTGTGCTTAACATTCTGGCGGCAGAACTCATCGGTGCTGATCCCGCGGAAACGATGGACATTGCATGTGCGATCGAGATGATCCACACATACTCGCTGATCCATGACGATCTTCCTGCGCTGGATAACGATACTCTGCGCAGAGGAAACCCCACAAACCATGTCGTTTACGGTGAAGCGCAGTCGATCCTCGCGGGCGACGGTCTGCTTTCCTATGCGTTCGAGACGATGCTTGCGAATGCGATGAAGCACGATGCGGCACGCCATCTGCGTGCAGTATCCCGCGTTGCTGCGGCGGCAGGTGCGCATGGAATGGTCGCAGGGCAGGTCCTTGATGTTGCACTGGAAGGAAAGAGCGTGACGGAGGAACAACTGTCCTTTATCCATGACCATAAGACGGCGGACATGATCGTCGGATCGCTGCTTTCCGGTCTGGAACTCGGTGACCCCACAGAGGAACAGCTCGCGGCGATGGAGCGCTACGGCAGAGGCATCGGCCTTGTGTTCCAGATCGTGGATGACGTACTGGATGTGATCGCGGACGAGACCCTCGGCAAGACCACGGGCAAGGACGCGGCGGCAGATAAAACGACCTATGCAAGCAAATACGGCATTGAAGGCGCGATGAAGCTTGCTGCGGAAGAAAACGAAAAGGCAAAGGCTGCGCTGGATATTTTCGGCGATGCAGCTCAGGAACTGAAAGAACTTGCAGATTTAATGCTGAACAGAAGAAAGTGAGCAGAAATATGATACAGATCGCGATCGACGGTCCCGCAGGATCGGGTAAGAGCACAATGGCAAAGCTGATCGCAAGTCAGCTGAAGATCAACTACATGGACACGGGCGCAATGTACCGTGCGTTTGCGTATGCGCTGATCGACAAGGGCGTTGAGATCAACGACCATGCGGCAGTGCGTGCGGCAATGCCTGAGATCTCCGTGACCGTGGAATATCACGAAGACGGTCAGCATGTCTTTGCAAACGGCAAGGACGTAACGGGACTGATCCGCACACCCCAGATCTCCAAGGGAGCATCCGACGTTGCGGTTATCCCCGAAGTGCGCATCGAACTCGTCAAGACACAGCGCAGAACCGCAGAACAGTATAACATCGTCATGGACGGCAGAGATATCGGAACATATGTTCTGCCCGATGCAAAGCTGAAGCTCTATATCACGGCAGATTCCCGCGAGAGAGCAAACCGCAGACTGAAGGAATTCAACGCGGCAGGCATCGTAAAGGACATCGATGAACTGGAAAAAGAGATCATCGCACGCGACAAGACAGACTCCGAACGTGAGTTTGCGCCGCTGAGACAGGCTGAGGATGCATACCTCATCGATACAACACATATGTCCATTCCCGAAGTTCAGGCTGTCATTATGGACAAGATCAAAGAGGTTTACGGAGTATGATCCTTCGCTATATTCTGAAAATTTTCCTGCAGTTTTTCTTCCTCCCGTTTTCCGGGACGAAGCTCTTTGATTGCGAAAAGATCCCTGCTGAAGGCGGATGCATCCTGTATTCCAACCACATCAGCATGTGGGATCCTTTTATGCTGCACTATGCATGCTATCCGCGTTTTCCGCGCCTGATGGCAAAGGCAGAGCTCTTTAAGATCCCCGTGGTCCGCGCGGCGATCAAATATCTGAGGGCATTTCCCGTTGACCGCGGAAACAGCGATACATCCGCGATCCGCGCAGCATGCGAACTGCTGAAAGAAGGGCATATCCTCGGCATTTATCCCGAAGGTACGAGATCCAAAACGGGCGAAATGGGCGAATTCAAGCAGGGGACTGCGATGATCGCAGCGAGAGCGGATGTTCCCATGGTACCCATGTACATCCACCGCAAATACAGATGGTTCGGAAAGACCCGCATTGTTGTGGGTGATCCTTTCACGGTTTCGGATATCATGAACGAGAAGGGACTGAGCCGCAAGGAAGCCCTGCGCGCATCGACGGATTTTATGCGCGATAAATTACTGGAACTGAAGGAGATCGCGGACAAGCTGTGAACGTAATACTTGCGAAACATGCGGGCTTCTGCTTTGGCGTAAAGCGTGCGGTTGAAGGTGCGCGGGAGCTTGCAAAAGAGAGCGACCCCATTTATACGATCGGGGAGCTGATCCATAATGCAAAGGTCGTGGAAAAACTGCGCGGAGAAGGCGTTATCCCCGTTTCCTGCGTGGAAGAAGTTCCCGAAGGAGGGACTGTCGTCATCCGTTCGCACGGCGTTCCGCCGACGGTCTATGAGCAGATCGAGCGGAGAGGGCTTGCGTACAAGGATCTGACATGCCCCTTTGTCAAGCGTATCCACGAGCGTGTTTTTGAAGCGCGCGGGAAATACGACATCGTGGTGATCGTCGGTCAGGCGGAGCACCCCGAAGTCATCGGCATCAGCGGCTGGGCAGGTGAAAAAAGCATCGTTGCGGCAGTGCCGGAAGACGTTGCGGAAGTGAACTGTGAAAGCGCGCTGATCGTTGCGCAGACGACCATTATCCGCAAGCAGTTTGAAGAGATCTGCGAGGCTCTTAAAGGCAAAGTTCAGCGGCTGGAAGTGTTCAACAGTATCTGTGAAACGACTTCAAAAAGGCAGGAAGAAACCGCAGAACTTGCGAAAAAATCGGATGCCGTTGTGGTCGTCGGCGATAAACACAGCTCGAACACCTCAAAACTCGAAAAAATTGCTTTAAAATATTGTAAAAATGTTGAATTTATCGAGGAAATCGGCGAACTTTTACTTGAAAAGTACTTAAATTATGATATAATATGTATTGTTGCCGGTGCATCGACACCGGATTGGATAATCAGGGAGGTAAAGACACACATGAGCGAACTCGAAAAAGTTCAGGCAACTGAAGAAGTTGTTGAAGCTGAACAGGCTGAAGCAGTTGTTGCTGAAGAAGAAGCAGCTGTAGAAGCAGCAGAAACCGTAGCTGAAGAAGCTACAGAAGACGAAGGAAATGATTTCCTCGCAGAACTTGAAAAAACATTCAAAAAAATTAGGAGAGGACAGTTCATTAACGGCGTTGTTGTTCAGGTTTCTGATGACGAAGTTTGCGTTAACATTGGCTATAAATCTGATGGTATCATCAGAAAAGAAGACCTTGC
>JAZRGP010000043.1:0-4161 GCA_045644225.1 Christensenellaceae bacterium
ACCCGCCCAGAGGCATCCCAAACAGCGTGATATACGAGAGCACAAATGCCAGCGCAAGGCAGGGCGCCCCGACAACGAGCTGCTGCGGCTGCCATTTTCCCGCGGCTTTGTCGGGAGTGAGGATCAGCCATAAGAGTCCGCCGAGGATCGCGGCGATGCAGATACCGATCAGTATGCCGTTTGCATCGGCGAAATCCGCAAACATATCCGCAACGGAGAGACCCGTCACGAGAGACACGATAACAAATACCGCTATGATCGCGACAAGGATCGCAAACACAGTTGCGTAAAGCTTAAAATTATTTTTTTTCATTAAAAAACTCCTTTCGTTTTGTACGACAGGAGAATTAGAGTTCGTTCTTATTGAAATAAAAATGCCTGCATATGCAGGCGCGCCTTTCATTCCCTTATTAAAGAACGAATCCGCTTCCCTTCGTCAGAATTACCTGGACAGGTTCGTAGGGTTATCTCAGCCTTTTGGGCACCCCCGCGGTAACTATATATAGTTGTTGGCATAATCATAAGCCGAACAAACCCCGATGTCAAGAATTTTTTTCGGCGGGCTGAACTTCGTTCAGTCTGTGCTGGATATACAGCTTGCTGATCGCAGAAGACGCCATGATGCGCAGGAAGGATTCCGTCGGGGTATCGGGAATCTCGACGGATCTGCCGCTCTGCAGAGAATCGCTGACGAGCGAGACCTCGCTGCAGAACAGATCATAGAGCACGGGCAGTTCATGCTGAGATGCCGCGATAAAAAACTGCTTGATCTCAGGGATGCTGTATACGGATTTCATGATCGTGATCACGATCAGCTTGGCAAGATGCTCGCGGCGATAAAGCTTTTTGTGCGGAGCGGGAAGAACCTCATGCTTGACGTAGTTATTGACCATTGTTCCCGTGAGCGGAGTATCCTTTTCCGAGAAGACATACGGACGCACTGCATCATTGACGACGCGCAGGACCTGATCGAGATAGAGCTCGATCGCGGGAAGCTCGGAATATCTGGGTAAAGGGATCATGGAATCAAAAAAAGCGTTCTTCATTGTTTTGCCTCCGTTCAGTTCTTCTTATTGTATCATGTGCCGAAAGAGTTGTCAAAATGAGAAAAAGCAGTTGACATGTCTTGCTAAATATGGTAACCTCGTATTATAAACTATATCCGAAGTGGATAGAAAACGGGTGTTCGATTCTATCGTGCCCGATGGGACGGATCTATCAACAAAATAAATACAAGTACCCCAATCAACACATCAACACCTGATCCGTTCAAAAAAATAACGAGGCTCTTCGCGGATGCCTCGTTTTTTTTATACTAAAATGCATATATTCACATTTTATGCATAATTTATGAATAATATACATGGAATTTCGAAAAATACTAAATATTTTGCACTTATCAGCTTGACTTTTGCATATTATGGGGTATAATTATGCATGTGGCAAGGCGCCGCAGTATTAATTGTTTAATAAAATATTTTAATAAATGCATATCGGAGGCAACTAAAATGAAAAAAGAAGATATCAAAAAGGTAGTTCTCGCTTATTCCGGCGGTCTGGATACATCCATCATCATTCCGTGGCTCAAGGAAAACTATAACAACTGCGAAGTCGTCGCTGTTTCCGGCAACGTAGGTCAGGCAGACGAACTCGAAGGTCTGGAAGAAAAGGCTCTTAAGACAGGCGCTTCCAAGCTCTATGTTGAAGACATTACAGAAGAATTCGTTAACGAATACATCATCCCCACAGTAAAAGCAGGCGCTAAGTACGAAGGCTATATGCTCGGTACATCTTTCGCTCGTCCCATCATCGCTAAGCGCATCGTTGAGATCGCTAAGGCTGAAGGCGCAGATGCGATCTGCCACGGCTGCACAGGTAAGGGCAATGACCAGGTTCGTTTCGAACACGCGATCAAGGCATTCGCTCCCGATATGCCCGTTATCGCTCCCTGGAGAGAATGGGATATCAAGTCCCGTGAAGAAGAGATCGACTATGCGGAAGCACACAACGTTCCGCTGAAGATCAACCGCGAAACAAACTACTCCAAGGATAAGAACATGTGGCACCTTTCTCACGAAGGTCTTGACCTCGAAGATGCAGGCAACGAACCGATGTACGAAAAGGAAGGCTTCCTTGAAATGAGCGTTTCTCCGCTGCAGGCTCCCGATGAACCCACATACATCACTCTTGATTTCGTTCAGGGTACTCCTGTTGCTCTCAACGACAAGAAGATGTCCGCTAAGGATATCATCCTCGCGCTCAACGAAGTTGGCGGCGCAAACGGCATCGGTCTTCTCGATATCGTTGAAAACCGTCTCGTCGGCATGAAGTGCCGCGGCGTATACGAAACTCCCGGCGGTGAGATCCTCTATGCTGCTCACGACTATCTTGAAACACTCTGCCTCGATAAGATGGTTATGCACAAGAAGCAGGAACTCGCGATCTGCTTTGCTGATCTCGTATACAACGGTCAGTGGTACACACCTCTCCGTGAAGCACTCTCCGCTTTCGTTGACAAGACTCAGGAAAACGTAACAGGTAAGGTTCGCCTCAAGCTCTATAAGGGCAACATCATCAAGGCTGGCGTATGGAGCGATTACTCCCTCTATTCCGAAGAGATCGCTACATTCGGCGAAGACAATGTATACAACCAGGCTGATGCTGCAGGCTTCATCAACCTCTTCGGTCTGCCGATCGAGGTTCAGGCAAGGGTTAATGCTAAGAACGGCAAATAATTAACAACCGACGATAAGCACCGCCCTTCGAATTCTTTCGAAAGGTTCGTGTTGTGCGACGTATTTTGAATACGCCTCCGCCCCGAACTTCCGAAACAATCCAAAAATCGGCACTTCTTGTCGGTTGGGGAAATGTGCGGTGCGCGTGAAAAGATAATTAGTTGAATATCATTACAAGAGATCCCGTATTTCGGGATTTCTTGCTTTTACACTTTGTTTTTTCGCAAAGATGTATTATACTGTAACTGTACAAATAAAAAACAATCTGGAGAAATATCTATGAGTAAACTTTGGGCGGGGCGCTTTTCCAAGCAGCTCGACAGCGAGGTAAACGATTTTAATTCATCTATTCCTTTTGATTCCCGCATGGCACAGCAGGATATCAGAGGTTCTGTAGCGCATGTCACGATGCTGATGTCTCAGGGCATCGTCAGCAAGGCTGATGGCGCAAGCATCGTCGCGACGCTCGGGGAGATCGCTGAGGAGATCGAAAAAGGCATCCTTGAGATCGACATGACCTGCGAGGATATCCATACATTCGTTGAGGATGAACTCACAAAGCGCATCGGTGACGTAGGCAAGCGCCTGCATACCGCACGCAGCAGAAACGACCAGGTCGCGCTGGATGTCCGCCTGTATCTGCTGGAGCAGACGGATGAGATCATCGAGCTTGTCCGCGGTCTCGTTAAGACGGTTACGGATGCTGCGGAAAAATATTCCGAGACCATCCTTCCCGGATATACCCATCTTCAGCGTGCTCAGCCGATCACATTCGGTCAGCATCTCATGGCATATGCAATGATGTTCTTAAGGGATATCGACCGCCTGAAAGACTGCAGAAAGCGCATGAACATCTCTCCGCTGGGCAGCTGTGCACTCGCAGGCACGACCTATGCGACGAACCGCTCCATGACAGCAGAGCTTCTCGGCATGGATGGCATCTCCATGAACAGCCTTGACGGTGTATCCGACCGTGACTTCTGCCTTGAGCTTGCTTCCGCGATCTCTATCATCATGATGCACCTTTCCCGTTTCTCTGAGGAAGTCATCCTCTGGTGCTCCTGGGAATTCAAGTTCATCGAACTCGACGACGCATATTCCACGGGTTCCAGCATCATGCCGCAGAAGAAGAATCCCGATATCGCAGAGCTTGTCCGCGGCAAGACGGGCAGGGCATACGGCGATATGGTAACGCTCTTTACCATGCTGAAGGGTTTGCCGCTTGCATATAATAAAGATATGCAGGAAGACAAGGAAGCGATCTTCGACAGCGTGGATACCGTAAAGCAGTGCCTCAGCGTGTTTGCGCCTATGATCGCTACTATGAGAGTTAACGCAGAGAACATGAGAAACGCCGCTGCAAAGGGCTTCATTAACGCCACCGACGGCGCGGACTATCTGGTAGGCAAAGGTCTGCCTTTCCGCA
>JAZRGP010000044.1:0-3961 GCA_045644225.1 Christensenellaceae bacterium
TACTTTGTGCCGAAGATTCTGTCGCCTGCATCGCCCAATCCGGGAACGATGTATGCATGGTCATTGAGGCATTCGTCAACAGCCGCGATGTAGATATCAACATCGGGATGTGCCTTCTGAACAGCAGCTACGCCTTCGGGAGCAGCGACGAGGTTAACGAGGCGGATCTTGTTGCAGCCGCGGCGCTTGATCAGCGTGATCGCATCGATCGCGGAGCCGCCTGTTGCGAGCATGGGGTCGACGACGATGAGCTCTCTGCTTTCTGCGTCAACGGGCAGCTTGCAGTAATATTCTACGGGTTCGTGCGTCTCGGGGTCGCGGTAAAGACCGATGTGACCGATCTTTGCGGAGGGAAGGAGCTTCTGGAAGCCGCTTACCATGCCGAGGCCTGCACGGAGGATGGGGATGATGCCGACGTCGGGACCGATGAACATCTTCTGCGTTGTCTTGCAGAGAGGAGTTTCGATCTCTACATCCTTGGTCTCGAAGTCTCTTGTAACTTCGTATGCCATCAGCATTGCGATCTCTTCGAGCAGCTCGCGGAAATCCTTGGTGCCTGTCTTGACGTCTCTCATGATGGTCAGCTTGTGCTGGATCATCGGATGGTCGATTACTGTAACTTTACTCATTTTCTCATCACTCCTGAAATTATCTGTTTTCGATCTCTGTGATCAGGTTTACTCTTCTCATGTGGCGCTCTTCCTGCGGACAGGGAGTCTTGATGAACATATCAACGATGTCCTTTGCGAGCTCGGGACCGATAACGCGTGCGCCGAGGGCCATCATGTTGGAGTTGTTGTGTTCGCGTGTGAGACGCGCTGTATAGGTGTCGCTGAGTGCTGCACAGCGAATGCCTTTTACCTTGTTTGCGGCGATGGAAACGCCGATGCCTGTTCCGCAGATCACGATGCCGAAGTCATATTCTCCTGCAGCGACCGCTCTGGCGATCTTTTCGGCGATCACGGGGTAATCGATCTTGCCGCCGCGTTCAACGCCGAGGTCCGTAACGGCATATCCCTGTGCTGTAAGGTGCTCAAAGATAGGCTCTTTTAAATCAAAGGATGCGTGGTCACCGCCGATAGCGATTTTCATAATAACTTGCCCTCCGCTGTAGTAGTTTATTTTTTGCGGGGATCCTCCCCTGAGTATTCCCGCAGGATTTCGGTTTATGGGAGCATGTCCTCTGCTTTTACGACATCGAATCCCGCCGCACGGATCGCGCGGTTCATGACGGCGAGTCCGATGCCGTCTGTGGACGTCGCTTCAAAATAGATGCGGTCGATGCCTTCTGCATCGGCATTTCGCAGTTCATCGAAAAAGCGGTGTGCGATCTCGCGCTCGTCCGCACCGATGGCGCGGGTCCTGCGGCTGCCGAAGAGCTTTTCCGAAGCCTTGCTGCAAAGGATGATGGGAGTTTTTCCGTTCTGCTCGTCTTTATCATACAGCAGGTCAATGCAAAATTCAAGGGCTTCGCGAGAGCCTGCTTCGACGATCGTCACCTTCGCATTGGGCGAATAGTGCTTATATTTCATGCCGGGAGAAGCCGCCGCTTCGCCGTCTTTCAGTCCGTTCAGCACGGCATTTGCGATCTTTACGCAGCCTGCTTCCTTTTCGATCATCTCTGCGGTGATGCCGCCGGGACGCAGGATCACGGGGACCTCGCCCGTAAGGTCGCATACTGTGGATTCCATGCCGTAGTCCGCGGGGTCTCCTGCGAGGATGACGTCGACTCTGCCGTCCATATCCTCAACGCAGTGCGATGCCCTCGTGGGGCTGGGTCTGCCCGAGCGGTTTGCACTGGGCGCCGCGATCATCTTTCCGCTTCTGCGGATGAGTTCGCGTGCATCGGCAGAGGACGGCATGCGGATGCCTACGGTATCAAGCCCTGCGGATACACATTCGGGGATCGCATCGCTCTTTTTGAGGACAGCGGTGAAGGGACCCGGCCAGAAGGCTTTCATGAGCTTTTCCGCAAGCGGAGAAACTTCCCTTGCAGCGAGCTTCAGCTGCTCGAGGTCCGCGATATGCACGATCAGCGGATTATCCTGCGGACGACCCTTTGCGGAGAAGATGTTGCTTACCGCATCGGGGTTCAGCGCATCTGCGCCCAGTCCGTAAACGGTCTCCGTCGGGAAGATGACGAGCTTGCCGTCTGCGATCGCCTGCGCGGCAGTATCCATGCCTGCTTCGTATTCTGTTTTCAGATCAAAAACCTGTGTTTTCATAATCAAATTACCGTGATCAGTAAGATTCCTGCGCCGAGCCCGACAAGTGCGGAGAGCAGGGTGCGCTTATATCCGCCGACGGATGCGCTCTCGGGGATGAGATCCATGATGGAGAGATAGGCCATTGCACCGCCTGCAAAGGCGAGCGAACCGCCGATCCATGCTGCGGAGATGCCGCCTATGAGCTTGCCTAAAGCTGCGCCGAGGACCGTGGGCAATCCCGCAAGCAACGCCATGGGGATGGGGTTCTTGCCGGATATTCTGAGCGGAAGGGACATTGCAAGCCCTTCGGGGATGTTATGCAGCATGATGAGCAGCGCGAGCATAATGCCGAAGTTGTCGGGAGTGTTCATGCCTGCGCCGATCGCGAGACCTTCGGGAATGTTGTGCATCGCGATGCCGAAAAAGAGCAGCCAGCTGATGCGCTCGGTGTGGGTAGCGTGAGTATGCGGGATGATATTTTCGCAAACCATCATGAAGCCCGCGCCGATCAGCAGAAAGAACACCATGACCCAGACGGTCGTCATTTCCAGGCTCTCGGGAACAAGGCTGAAGAGCACGACGGCAAGCATAACGCCTGCGGAAAAGCTCATCAGCAGGGAGAGTAATTTTGTATTTGTGGGTTTCACGCCGTATGCGAACAGTCCGCCGAGACCCGTTCCGAGGGTCCCTGCAACGCAGCTGTATATTACGGACATGAGAAAAGAATGATCGTTCATATAAAACCGTATTATTGGCAGATTTTTGTTATGCCTGCATTTTCTGCATGCGGTCGGCAATGGTAAGCGCCTCGAGGACTTCGTCGATGTCGCCGTCCATAAAGGCATCCAGCTTGTAGATCGTCAGACCGATGCGGTGATCGGTGAGGCGTCCTTGCGGGAAGTTATAGGTGCGGATGCGCTCGCTGCGGTCGCCCGAGCCGACCTGACTCTTGCGGCTTTCGGCAAGCTCCCTATTCTGCTCGGTGATGGCGAGGTCATAGAGCCTCGTTTTCAGCACCTTGAGCGCCTTATCCTTGTTCTTGAGCTGGGATTTTTCATCCTGACACGTTACGACGAGACCCGTCGGCAGATGCGTGATGCGCACGGCAGAGTCCGTTGTGTTGACGCACTGTCCGCCATTGCCGCTTGCGCGGTAGACGTCGATGCGCAGATCGTTCATGTTTACCTGAATGTCGACGTCCTCAGCTTCGGGCAGAACTGCGACCGTTGCCGCGGAGGTCTGGATGCGCCCCTGAGATTCCGTCTCGGGAACGCGCTGAACGCGGTGGACACCGCTCTCAAACTTGAGTTTGGAGTATGCGCCTTTGCCCGTGACCATCACGGTGACTTCCTTGACGCCGCCTCTTTCCGTGAAGTTGGAGGACATGATCTCTGTCTTGAAGCGATGGCGCTCCGCATAGCGCATATACATGCGCAGCAGGTCCATGCCGAAGAGCGCGGCTTCGTCGCCGCCTGTCCCCGCGCGGATCTCCAGCATGACGTTCTTGTCATCGTTGGGGTCCTTGGGGATGAGCATCATCTTGAGCTCCTCCTCGAGCTTCGGGAGAGAATCCGTCTTTTCCTGCAGCTCCTCGCGGATGAGCTCGGTCATCTCGGGATCGTCGGATGCGGAGAGCATTTCTTTGAGCTCTCCGATCTGCGTCTCGGATGCGATATATTCCTTGTATTTTTCCACGATGGGCTCGAGCTCCGCGTGCTCCTTCATGAGCTTTCGCCAAAGCTCCTGATTGGCAA
>JAZRGP010000045.1:0-5037 GCA_045644225.1 Christensenellaceae bacterium
ACCGTCTTCTTGAGCTTCTCGTCAGTGATGTCGGAAGCAAGCGTTACAACTGCTGTGCCTTCCTTATGGCTGACTTCCGCTGCGGAAACTTCTTCCAGAGCTTCCAGAACCTGCTTTACTCTTGCTTCGCAATGCGGGCACATCATGCCTTCGATCTTCATTGTCTTTTCCATAATTTTCTCCTTTTTATGATGTTTATTCTTTATCTTTCTGTCGTGCTTCGTGCTGTATACCTTAAAGAAGTTCAGCCGAAGCGCGTTTGATACAACGCAGAAGCTGGAAAGTCCCATCGCCGCCGCACCGAACATGGGATTCATCTCCCAGCCAAACAGCGAAATGAACGCTCCCGCAGCAAGCGGTATGCCGATCGTATTGTAAATAAATGCCCAGAAGAGATTCTGGTGGATGGTCCGCAGAGCAGCGCGGCTCAATCTGATCGCCGCAGGCACATCCGAGAGCCTGCTCTTCATCAGCACGACATCTGCCGCATCGATCGCAACGTCCGTTCCTGCGCCAATTGCGATGCCGATATCCGCACGGGTCAGCGCAGGTGCATCGTTGATGCCGTCGCCGACCATAGCAACTCTTCCCTCTTTCTTCAGCCTGCGGATGACGCTCTCCTTGCCATCGGGAAGCACTCCCGCGATCACTTCATCCACACCTGCCTGTCTGCCGATCGCTCTGGCGGTCTTTTCATTATCACCCGTCAGCATGACGACGCGAATGCCCATTCCCTGCAGCTCTCTGACTGCCTGCGGGCTGTCCTCTTTGATGATATCCGCAACCGCGATGATGCCGATCAGCTTTCCGTCACGAGAGAAGTACAGCGGTGTTTTGCCGTTTTCGGCAAGTCCCTCCGCGGTCTTTTTCGCCTGCTCATCGATCTCGGCAGCCTTACTGATAAAGCTCAGGTTGCCGCCTGCGAGTTTGCTGCCCGAGAGCACTGCCTCAAGCCCGTTCCCCGGGAGCGCACGGAAGTCTTCGACCTCCTCTGCTCCGATTCCGCGTTCCTCTGCCTTGACGATGATCGCCTTTGCAAGCGGATGCTCGCTCTTTTTCTCGAGCGCATATGCGAGCGCAAGCAGCTCGTCTTCCGTTACGTCATCCTGCGGAAGGATGTCCGTCACACTCGGCTCGCCGGCTGTGATCGTGCCCGTCTTATCCAGCGCAATGATATTTACCTTTCCTGCGGTCTCCAGAGACTCCGCAGTCTTGAAAAGGATGCCGTTTCTCGCGCCTTTGCCGCTGCCGACCATGATCGCAACGGGTGTCGCAAGACCCAGCGCACACGGGCAGCTGATGACGAGAACGGAGATCGCCCTTGCGAGCGAAAAACCGACCGTCTTGCCAATGATCATCCAGATCACGAATGTGATGACCGCGATCCCGATCACAACGGGAACAAAAACTCCCGATACTTTATCCGCTACTTTCGCGATGGGTGCTTTTGTCGCTGCGGCATCGCTCACCATGCGGATGATCTGCGAAAGCGTGGTATCCTCGCCGACGCTCGTTGCCTCACATCTGAGATACCCCGACTGATTGATCGTCGCAGCAGAGACAGAGTCACCCTCCGCCTTATCCACGGGGATGCTCTCACCCGTCAGCGCAGATTCATTGACCGCGCTGTGCCCTTCGAGGACGATGCCATCCACGGGAATGCTCTCACCCGGGCGAACCACGAAGATATCTCCCTTTTTCACCTGCTCAGCAGGAATCGTCTGCTCTGTGCCGCCGCGGATGACCGTCGCAGTCTTGGGTGCAAGCTGCATCAGGCTCTTCAGCGCATCGGTCGTCTTGCCCTTGGAACGTGCCTCGAGGGTCTTGCCGACCGTGATGAGCGTCAGGATCATCGCCGCGGATTCAAAGTAAAGCTCGTGCATATATTCAGCAGCAGACGCAGCATCGGCCGTCATTGCGAAAAGCGCATAAAGGCTGTAAACAAATGCCGCAGTGGAACCCATGGAAACGAGCGTATCCATATTGGGCGCCTTATTCAGCACGCCTTTCACACCGCTGATAAAAAAGCGCTGATTCACGACCATGACCGCTGCGGAGAGGATCAGCTGAACGATCGCGACCGCAACGTGATTGCCTTCAAAGAACTGCGGCAGCGGCCATCCCCACATCATATGCCCCATCGAGAAATACATCAGGATCACCGTCAGCACGATGGACACACTGAGCCGCCTGATCATTGCGGGAGTCTGCTTATCCTCAAGTTCTTCGAGCGCAGAAGATGGCTTTGCCTGCGTACCCGAGCCTTTTACGGAAGCTCCGTAGCCTGCCGCCTCGACCGCCGCGATGATCTCTGCTTCCGTCGCAGAGCCTTCGACTGTCATGGAATTCATCAAAAGATTTACCGAGCATTCCGTTACGCCAGAAAGCCCCGAAACGGCTTTCTCCACGCGCGCACTGCACGCCGCGCAGCTCATGCCCGTAACATGAAACTGTTTCATATCCTCACCCCGTTATTTCATCAGCTTCTGCATGATCGCGAGCAGTACGTCGGTCTTTTCTTCCCCGCCTGCCTTGATATCCGCGCCGACGCAGCTCTTGATATGATTCGCAAGAAGCTCCCGATTAAACGCATCCAGCGCCGCACGGACTGCCGATACCTGTGTCAGGATATCCACACAGTAAGCGCTCTTCTCCACCATGCCGCGGATCCCGCGGATCTGTCCTTCGATGCGGTTTAATCGATTGATCAAGCTTTTATATTCCTGCGGAGAACGTTCCTTCGTTCTGCAGAGTTCGCATTGTTCCATAATTTCATCTCCTTATCGCGAGATCTTCTGTAATCATTATATACCCCCATAGGGTATACGTCAAAGGTTAAAAAAATGCAGACCGTATATCAGCCTGCATTTATTCTTGTGTTATTTCAGCATTTCCTCGATCGCATCCTTCGGGCGATATCCAACGAAGCCGTTTACGGGTTCACCGTTCTTGAAAAGCACGACTGTCGGGATGCTCATGATATTGAACTTTGCCGCGAGCAGAGGCTGCTCATCGACGTTGATCTTGCCGATCTTGACCTTTCCTGCCTGCTCCTCCGCGACCTCGGAAAGGAGCGGTGCGATCATCTTGCAGGGTCCGCACCATTCTGCCCAGAAATCCAGCAGAACGGGGATCTCCGACTGAAGAACTTCATTTTCAAAGTTTTCGCTTGTTATTTTGATCTCGTTCATGTTCATTCTCCTTTTTTCTTATAGTACAGCATACAGTGGCAGAATCCCTCAAACTCAGGATCCTCCATCTGTTCGCGGAATTCCGCGCAGATGCATTTATTCTCTTCTGTCCGCTGAAGCCTGCAGGGACAATATCCGCCCGTCATCTTCAGCCCGTCTTTCACTGTTTTCACGACCTCCGCATCGGGGTTCAGCATGATCTTCGCCATATCATTCTCCTCTCAGCGCCGCGATATACTCGCGGAAAACAGGTTCGGGGATCACTCCCGTGTAGCTCCCGATCACATTTCCTTCCGCATCGATAAACACCGTCATGGGAATGGAATATGCCCCGTAGGTCCTCGCGCCGTCCTCCTCCGTATCGAAATGCACGGGGAAGCTGTAATCATTGTCCGACATAAATTTCCGAACACCTTTGACCGTCTCCGAGATCCCGTCAGTGAGATTGACCATCACAAATTCGATCTCTTCGCCATATTCGAGATATGCCTCGTTGAAATACGGCAGCTCCATTTTGCACGGACCGCACCACGTCGCCCAGAAGTTGAGCACGATGGGCTTTCCGAAATAATCTTTCAGCTGAACTTCCTTCCCGATATCATTGATCACGGTAAAATTCGGCGCGGTTTCCACCGTCTCGGGGATCTCTTCCGTCAGCTCTTCCTGCACGGTGACCTGCTCCTGCAGATCGGTCATCTGCTCGCTGAGTTTGTTGTAAAGCACGACCGCACCTGCGATCACTGCGACAAACACAACAGCTATGATGAGAATTATCCATTTTTTATTCATAGATCCTCCTTATGCAAACACTGCGAGCATCATATTCATCAGTCCGAGCATCATCAGCACACCGACAACGATGAGAATGATCCCGCAAACGAGGTTGATCACTTTATAATTCCGCTTGATAAATCCGAAGGCTCCGCTCAGCTTATCGATCAGCACCGCAGAGAACAAAAACGGAATGCCCAGCCCCAGAGAATAGGTCAGCAGAAGAAGCGTTCCCATTATCGCGCTCCCCGCCTGCGATGCCATCATCAGCGCAGACCCGAGGAATGCGCCTACGCAGGGTGTCAGGCTGACGGAATAGATCACACCAAAGAGGAATGCCGAAAAGACGTTTTTGATCTGCATGCCGCTCTGACCGCCCTTGAAGAACGGGATTCGGATCACCTCAAGATAGCTGAGACCGAATACAACGACGATCGCACCGCTGACGATGTTCACGGCTGTGCGGTATTTCGAAAGAAACGCTCCGACAGTACCTGCAAAAAGCCCCATCGCAGTAAATACGACGGTAAACCCAAGCACAAATGCAAGCGCCCGCAGAAACACCTTGCTCTTTTTGTCCGCATTTCCTGCGAAATACGAGATATATACCGGCAGCATAGGCAGCATGCACGGCGAAATAAAGGAGATCACTCCTTCGAGAAATGTCATAATATATTGCATGGATGAACCTCAGTTGTTTTATTTTATTTTACCACGCAGCAAGCCTTTTCAAGCAAAATTAAAGAAAAAACCTCCGATTTTTTCGGAGGTTTTTGATCAAAACTCAGTGGCATCCGTGACTGCCGCAGCCGTGGCTTCCGCAGGAATGACCGTGGTCGCCGTGACCGTGGTGATTGCACATAACGTTGGGGTTATAAACGAGCTTGCCTTCGATCAGCGCCTGAACCGCCGCATCCGCATCACCGCTGACACCGCCGTAAAGCTTGATGCCTGCTTCAGCAAGAGCGATCTGCGCACCGCCGCCGATACCGCCGCAGATGAGCGCGTCGATCTGCTTCGCGAAGAGCATCCCCGCGAGCGCACCGTGACCGCTGCCGCATGTTCCGATGATCTT
>JAZRGP010000046.1:0-2279 GCA_045644225.1 Christensenellaceae bacterium
TGCAAAGAAGTATCAGGCACGCGTTATGGTGGATGATGCGCATGGCTTTGGCGTATTGGGCGAAGGCGGCAGAGGCACCGCGGCGTACTTTGGGCTGACGGAAGAGGTCGATATCGTCATGGGAACATTCTCGAAATCCCTTGCGAGCCTTGGCGGTTTTATGCTGGCGAGCAAAGAAGTCTGCGATTATGTCCGCCATAACTCGCGTCCGTTTATTTTCAGTGCGTCCATCCCGCCTGCATGCTGTGCAACGGCGATCGCGGCGCTGGATATCATCAGAAAAGAACCGGAACGTGTGACGAGGCTCGGCGATCTCGCGGAGTATATGCGCGGAAAGATGCGTGAAAAAGGCATTCAGATGAAGGATGGCGGATGTGACCGCATCCCGATCATCCCGTTCTATACATACGGTGAGATCGATACGCTGGAGATCGCGAAGGAACTCTATGAAAAGGGCGTATACGTCAATCCCGTACTTCCGCCGGCGGCTCCGCAGGGCGAATGCCTGCTGAGAACGAGCCTGATGGCAACGCATACCGAACGACTGATAGATGAAGCGGTAGACATTATTGCGGAAGTCGCGGAGAAGAGAGGACTTATTAAATGAGAGTTGTTGTGATCACGGGCGGCTCGGGAGGAATCGGGCTTGCGCTCTGCAGAGAGTTCTGCGCACGCGGGGACAAGGTATACAGTCTTTCCCGCAGAAAAAACGATGAAAATCCTGCAGTGCATATCACAGCAGATATTTCGGATGATGGATCTGTGAAAGCTGCGTTTGAGCAGATCGAAGAGGATCGCATCGACCTGCTGATCAACAATGCGGGATTCGGGATATCGGGTGCGATCGAGTTTACGGAAATAACTGAGGCGGAGAGCCAGTTTCAGGTGAATTTTTTCGGTGGACTGCGCTGCACGCAGGCGGCTCTGCCGAAATTGAGAAAAGCCCGCGGAAGGATCATCAACGTCAGCTCAGCTGCGGCGATCTTCTCCATCCCGTTTCAGGCATTTTATTCTGCAAGCAAGGCTGCGGTCAATTCGCTGACACTTGCGCTCAGGAACGAGCTTCGTGATTTCGGCATCACTGTTTGCGCGGTCATGCCCGGAGACGTAAAGACGGGATTCACGGAGCAGCGCAGAAAGAGCAATGCAGGCAGCGAGCTGTATCAGGATAAGATCGATGCATCCATCGCTGTGATGGAGAAGGATGAGCAGAACGGAATGACGCCCGAGTATGTTGCCGGGTATATCCGAAAGATCTCGGATAAGCGGTCGATCCGTCCTCTTTATAGCGCGGGAGTGCTCTACAAGTTCTTCTATATGCTGAATAAGCTCCTGCCGCAGCGCGTTGTAAACTGGATCGTAAGCGTACTTTATATCAAAAAGAAAAAATCATAAAAACAAGCTCCCGAGAAGTGTTTCGGGAGCTTGTTTTTGCCTTAAAATATAGTGGTTTTAAAAAGAACCTCTATTAGAAAATCGCTTTGTAAAGGGATTTTTATTTGTTGTAGCTATAGAAGCCTTCGCCGCTCTTTCTGCCGAGTTTGCCTGCGCGGACCATCTGCTTGAGGAGCGGGCAGGGGCGGTATTTGCTGTCGCAAGTCTCGGAATAGAGGACATTCATGATCGCGAGAACGACGTCGTTGCCGATGAGGTCAGCGAGAGCGAGGGGTCCGATGACGTGGCTGCAGCCGAGCTTCATTGCTGTGTCGATATCCTCTGCCTTAGCGATGCCTTCGGAGAGAACATAGATGGCCTCGTTGATCATGGGGATGAGCAGACGGTTTACGACGAAGCCGGGGCTGTCCTTAACGATGACGGGAGTCTTGCCGAGTTCTTCAGCGAGCTTGTAGATCTTTTCCGTGAGTTCCGGAGGAGTCGTGAGACCTTCGATAACTTCGACGAGCTTCATGACGGGAACGGGGTTGAAGAAGTGCATGCGGACCATGGGACGGCTGATAGCGATACCGAGCTCTGTGATGGAGATGGAAGATGTGTTTGTTGCAAAGATGCAGTCGGGCTTGCAGATCGCATCATACTTTGCGAGCAGGACCTTCTTGCTCTCCATATTTTCGGGAGAAGCTTCGACGAGCATATCCGCATCCTTCGCATCTTCATCAGTAGCGGGATGGATACGGCCGACGATCGCATCTGCGGCTTCCTGTGTCATTTTGCCTTTGGCAACGAGTTTATTGAGGCTTGCTGCGAGGGAAGCGATGTGTTTTTTTGCGCTTTCTTCACTGCTTGCAAAGAGCGCGACTTCATGGCCTGCTGCAGAGAAA
>JAZRGP010000047.1:0-1325 GCA_045644225.1 Christensenellaceae bacterium
TAACAAACCCCGCATGACCGAATATCATGCGGGGTTATTTTTATTACTTCATTCCGTTGTATTTACTCATCGCGGCATCTGCGGAGCCGTTTTTGACGATCATCTCCGCGGCCTCTGCCGCACGCTCGCAAGCCTCTTCGATCAGCTTTTTCTGGTCCTTGGTCAGCTTGGAGAGAACATACGTCGCGAGGTCCATATACGGCGGATTTTTGCCGATGCCGATACGAATTCGCGGAAAATCCTGACGGGTCAGACGTGCGATGATAGAACGCATGCCATTATGCGTACCTGCGCTGCCGCTCGCCTTGATGCGCAGTCTTCCGAGGTCGAGATCGATATCATCATAGAAAACGATGATATTCTCGGGTGCGAGGTGATAAAACTTCGCTGCCTCAGCCACGGCATCACCGGAAAGATTCATATAGGTATGCGGCTTCAGGAGGATGACCTTTTCACCGCCGATCGTTCCCTCTGCAGTCACTCCGCGGAAGCGCTTCTTGGTAAAACGCAGACCCTGCCGCTTCGCCAGCGCATCCACCGCGCCAAAGCCGACATTGTGCCGCGTACTGCGGTATTTTAAACCGGGGTTTCCCAGTCCTACGATCAGATACATAGCTTATGCCTCCGCATGGCAGAAGGGACCGACAACGCTGCCCTCGGGGATCTCAACGCCCTCGATCACACTCTGCTCGATAACGCAGCCTGCGCCGATCTCTGCATCGCAGATGCGCGTATTTGGATAAATGAGTACATTCTCACCGATCTGTGTATCGCCTTCGATCACGACATTGGGATAGATAAGCGTATCTCTGCCGATCTCGACGTCGTCGCCGATATAGGTGTTATCGGGATCGATCAGTTCGATGCCGTTCTTCATGTGCTTCTCGGCATTTCTGCGATAGAGCACCTGCGTTGCCTTCGCAAGCTGCGTACGGTCGTTTACGCCCTCGCACTCACTCATATCTTCAAGCGGAATACCGCCGAAGCGATAACCCATGCCGCGGATGATCTCGATGCAGTCCGTAAGATAATATTCGTTTTTGCGGTTGTTGGGCTTGAGCTCCTTGAAAGACTCCAGCAGCGCATCCGCACGGAAGCAGTAGATCGAGATATTGACTTCCTTGATCTGCTTCTCCTCTTCCGTTGCATCCACCTGCTCCACGATCCTGAGGACATTGCCCTCTGCGTCGCGCACGATCCTGCCGTAGCCCGTCGGATCGTCGAGATAGCCCGTCAGCAGCATGCCGCCGTATTCGCCCTCAGCAGCCGCATCGATCAGCTTTTTGATGGATTCCGCACGGATCAGCGGCATATCGCCCGCGAGG
>JAZRGP010000048.1:0-4540 GCA_045644225.1 Christensenellaceae bacterium
CGAGATCCACGACAAAGACTGATAAACAGTAATTAAAAGAGATACCGATACGGTGTCTCTTTTTTGTTGCTTCGCAAACTCTCCGTGGGTTCAAGGAACTTTTTGTAAAAAGTTCCTTGGAAATCCTCAAAAACTTTTTTACGACAACCGCTGCGCGCTTGTCTAAAGATAGCCCTGAAAAAACAAACGGGCGAACACAGTTCGCCCCTACTTATCATCATCCTCAAAAAACGACCGACAAGAAGCGCCGATTTTTGGATTTTCTCGGGAATCGGGCGGCGGAGGCGTACTATGCGTACGGCGCACAACGAACGATTGCCGAAAAATTCGAAGGGCGGCGCTTATCGTCGGTCATAAAAAAATGGTACGGAATTATCCGTACCATTTTGATTGTTTTTACAGTGTAGAACCATAACGCAGCGCCTTAACTACGGGGAGTTCCTCGCCTGTCAGGAAGCGGATCAGTGCGCCGCCGCCTGTGCAGATGTAGTTGATCGCATCGCGCTTGTCATACTTATTTGTTGCAGTGATGCTGTCGCCGCCGCCGATGACTGTATAGCCTTCGGTATCGCCGAGAGCTTCCCAGACTGCCTTTGTACCGAGTTCGGAAGGTTCTTTTTCGAATACGCCCATAGGACCGTTTACGAAAACTGTCTTTGCTTCGCGGATGTACTTCTGATACATCGCAGCAGTATCCTTGCCGACGTCGATGAACATTTCGCCTTCGGGGAGAGCATCGAGTGCAACGTCATAACGCTGCTCATCCTTGACGTAAGCGAGGTCGATCGGAAGAACGATCTTGTCGCCGTACTTTTCGAGGAGTTCCTGAGCAACCGCTACGAGTTCTTCGTAACCCTGCTTGCGGATGAAGCCCTTGGAAGCTTCGCCGATGTCAACACCCTTTGCCCAGAGCATGATGTTGCCGACGAGACCGCCTGTGAGAGCGTGGTCAGCAGCACCCTTGCCGAGAACAGCCTGCATCATCAGGAATGCGTCCGCTACCTTAGCACCGCCGAGAACGAATACGGAGGGATGCTCGGGTTTTTCCATAAGGTCGGAAATAACGGTATATTCCTTTTCGAAGAGTCTGCCCATTGCAGAGGGAAGAACCTGTTCAAAGCCGCAGAGTGTGGGCTGGTCTCTGTGAGATGCAGCGAATGCATCGCAGACATAGAGGTCAGCAAGCGGAGCAAGCTTCGCAACGACCTGAGTCTTAGCCTGGTCTTCGTGAGAAAGCTTGAGGTTCTTTTCGAAGTAAGTCTGTTCTTCTGCCATGAAACGAACGTTATCCAGCAGGAGGATCTCGCCGTCCTTCAGTTCCTTGATCGCAGCTCTTGCAGCGGGACCGCAGACGTCGTCGATGAACTTGACTTCTCTGCCCAACAGCACGGAGAGAGCCTTTGCATGGGGTTCTGTCGTGTAGTAGTTTTTATATTCGATATCGCTGCCCTGATGCGCCATGAGCACCAGCTTCGCACCCTTATCGGAGAGTTCCTTCAGTGTGGGAACGCACGCGATGAGACGTGTAAGGTCCTTAAGAGTGTTCGTAGCTTTATCGACCGGCTCATTGATGTCGACGCGGCAGAGTACGGTTTTGCCCGCAACCTGCACGTCGTCTAATGTCTTAATGCCGTAGTTCATAATTTATCTAGCCTTCATGTTGAGGTACTTGTTTGTAGCCTCACGAGCTTCGTCAGCTGTTGCATGCATGTTGGGCGCAGCACGGATAGCATCGATGTTTTCGGGGATAACAACTGCTTCCTGAGGAATGTTGATCGCGAACATGATGTCTCTGCCGGACTTGATAACTGTATCTTCCCAAACTGCGATTTCGTACATGTCGCCACGGGGGTTGCCGAGGTCACGAGCATAACGGAAGAGAGAAGCATTGCCCTTGAAGCCTTCTGCGAGGGATACCACGCGGATTCTGGGGTGCTTTCTGAACATATCGAGGAGTTCTTCCTTTGTGATATCTTCCTTGGGAGTTACCATAGCTGTGATGATGTGACCGTGTGTAACGGGTGTGTTAACGAGAAGACCTGTTGCATCGATGTGAGGCATGATCGTCATAAGGTCAACAGCCTGGTGGTTGGGAGCGGGGTGGATCTCAAGAGCGTTTGTCAGACCACGATGATAGTCGCCGGGGTCAGCACATCTTCTGATGATCGTGATAGCAACCTTTTCAACACCCTTTGCCTTGTCGATCGTGTCAACGGCACGGATAAGACCTGTTGTGTTGCAGCTTGTGAGCTTCAGGTAGTTTGCATCGATACCCTGTTCAAAGTTTGCATAGCCATGGAAGAATACGTCAGCAACTTCGTTCTTTTCGCCGCCCTGGAATACAGCCTTAACGCCGTACTTTGTGTAGTAGTTCTCTTTGTTCTTGATGCCTACACCACCGGGAGAAGAGTCGAGCATGATGTCAACCTTTTTGCAAAGGTCTTCGAATGTACCTGCTACGGGGATGCCTGCTGCATCGAACTGAGACTTGTCAGCACCGTCTACAAGATAAAGATCATAGGGCATGCCCTTTTCGTGCATTGCACGGATAGACAGAGTGGGGGCGAGGTCAGCTACACCTACGAGCTCCATGTCTTCCTGTCTTGCAACGCCGTCAGCCAGACGCTGACCGATTACGCCGTAACCTGCTACGCCAACTTTTACTTTTGCCATGATTGTTTTCCTCCTAAAGTATTTTTCTTCACCAATCATCTGTTGCTTTCTGATTTAACAACAGCACGCATAAATAAGATTGTGAAGATTATAACAAAACGCTTTGCGTTTGTAAATACATTTTGTGCATTTTTTCACATTTTTTTATTTATCAAATTTTTTCGACCATCTTGCGGTATTCCCGCAGGGCAGGAAAATCTCGGAATCCTTAATTGGTATGACCAGACTTCCCGAGTCGATCTGCCCGCCGTGCTGCTTTGCAACGGTCATCTGCAGCATGTTCCTGACGACGACGTCCGAAAGACCCGTCGTATAGGAGCTGATCATAAAGAACAGCGGATCGTCCGTAAGGAGCTTTGCGGTCTCCTTGATCAGATGGAATACATCGTCCTCCATCTTCCAGATCTGACCGTCGGCGCCTCTGCCATAGCTCGGCGGATCCATCAGGATGCCGTCATAGCGGTTTCCGCGGCGCTGCTCACGCAGAACGACCTCCAGGCAGTCACCCCCGATCCATCTCGTGGGGCATTCTCTCAGACCGCTGACTTCCGCGTTTTCCTTCGCCCACTGTACCATGCCCTTCGCCGCATCAACGTGAACGACCTGCGCGCCCGCTTCCGCACATGCCAGCGTCGCACCGCCGGTATACGCAAAGAGGTTCAGTACCTTTGCACCGGGACGGTTCCGCAGGAGATCCTGCATAAACGCCCAGTTCGCAGACTGTTCCGGGAAGAGACCCGTATGCTTGAATCCCGTCGGACGCACGATAAAGCGAAGCCCGCCAACTGTGACCTTCCAGCTTTCAGGCAGTTTGCTCTTGAATTCCCAAGCGCCGCCGCCTTTACTGCTGCGCATATAGACTGCGTCGGCATTCTTCCAGAGCCAGGGCTTTTCCTTCTCCCAGATCACCTGCGGATCGGGACGCGCAAGTATATAATCTCCCCATGCCTCGAGCTTCATGCCATCGCCTGTATCCAGAATTTTGTAATCCTGTGTCGAATCAGCAATAAACATATTATTTAACGTCCTATTCTTTCCAGTTTGTTTTATTTTATCACATATTATGATATAATTCAAATACTATGAAGTATATAGCATATGCAAAAATAAATTTATATCTGAACATTACGGGCATACGCAGCGACGGATACCATACGCTCGATATGGTCATGCAGGAAGTTGACCTCGCCGATATCCTCACCATCCGCCCCGCCGATACGCTCTCTGTGGAATGCGAAGGAGTTCCGCAGGAAAAGAACCTCGCCTATCGCGCGGCAAAGGCTTTCTTTGCCGAAACGGGTATCCATGGCGGCGCTGAGATCTCCAACGAAAAGCACATCCCATCGGAGGCAGGCATGGGCGGAGGCAGCTCGGATGCCGCATGCGTTCTGCATGCACTGAACGGGATCTACGATGCGAAGCTCTCTCTTGATGCGCTCTGCAGGATCGGTGTCAAGCTGGGCGCCGATGTTCCCTTTGCGCTCCATGGCGGAACCTGCCGCGCCGAAGGCATCGGCGAGCTGCTCTCGCCCATCGAGAATAACCTCAAGGTGCATTATCTTATCCTCAAGCCGCAGGGCGGCGTCCCCACGGGAGATGCCTTTCGTATTGCAGACAGTATGCCGCAGGAGGTCCCCGAATCCCGCATCCTCGCCTGCATCGATGCTGTTAAAAACGGAGATACAGCACTCTTTGCGGAAACCACATTCAATGCGCTGACCGCGCCCGCACTCAGCAGCATGATAAGCGCCAGAAGCAGGCACAGGCGGGAAATCCAATTTATTCTATGCTGTGTTCTGTCTGTCAATCTGAATCCTTCCTCTCTTGACCACGGCTTCGCGCTTCTTCCATGTGAATCGAGGGCTTA
>JAZRGP010000049.1:0-1869 GCA_045644225.1 Christensenellaceae bacterium
AACGATCATGCGGATTCCGTATGCATCCGCGTTGACGGGAACCTCAACATCACAAAGCTGCTCTCCGACGTCGATGCGATCCTCGATATCCCGCAGAAGACCCTCGCAAAGGCGAAAAAGAGCTTTGAATCCGCAGTCAAAAACAACTACGGAACCTCCGTTATCACGAGCTATTCCCGCGGAACGATCGACGAGGAGACCGAGGCTGCGCTGACCGCGATCGAAGGCGTATACGTCGACCGCGAGAGCATCACCTATCAGCGCTATTACCCCAATAAAAACCTCTACTATCATGCCGTCGGCTATACGGGATCTCCCGATGAAGAACAGACGGCTTTCCTGCAGGAGAACGGTTACTCCTCTTCCTCGGTATTCGGCAAAGAAGGCATCGAACGTGCCTTCAATGAATCCATGCTGGGCAAGGACGGTTACCGCATCACCATCCGCGACAAAAACAACAATATCCTGCGCACGCTTTATGAAAAGCCCGCATCGGACGGCGATCTGCTGGAGCTGACCATCGATTCCGAACTGCAGGAGACCGCATATTACGCACTCGCAGGCACGCTCTCCGAAGATCAGACTGCCTCCGTCATCGCACTCGACCCGACGACAGGCGCGGTAAAGACTTACCTCTCCTACCCTTCCGTCGACCCGAACATCTTCAGCTCCTCCATCAGCGATGAGCTCTATGCGGAGATCACGGACG
The DNA here is from genome assembly GCA_045644225.1 of Christensenellaceae bacterium. Lineage (GTDB taxonomy): Bacteria > Bacillota > Clostridia > Christensenellales > Christensenellaceae > JAZRGP01. Next base: position 710 of record JAZRGP010000049.1, read on the forward strand.
AGGAAGGCGGTCTGCCGCTCTATAACCGCGGTTCGCTCGGTCTCTATCCTCCCGGCTCCGTTATCAAGCCGCTCCTCGCAGGCTATGCCATCGACGAAGGCGTGATCAATGAGAACCTCCAGTTTCCCTATGAGATCAGCCACAATAAGTGGATCCCCGAAAACTGGCACTGGCCGCCGATCACCAGAAACACCGACAGCGGCTCTCCGCTCGTCCTCAAGAACGCACTTTCGGAATCCGACAACATCTACTTTGCATGGGTCGGTCAGCTGCTCGGCGAAGAAAGGCTCTGCTCCTTCCTCGAGAATATCGGCTTCGGCACAAAGCAGGAGTTCGACCTCCCGACAAGCACATCCAACCTGATGCACGAGGATACCGAGATGATCCCCGTTCTGCTGACTGACATGGCGATCGGTCACGGCGAACTGCTCGTTACTCCCATTCAGGTCGCTTCGCTCTATACCGCTTTCATGAACGGCGGCGATGTGCTGCGTCCGTATCTCACGGAAAACGGCGAGCGCACTGTGCTCTATGAAGAGATCATGAGTCCCTATGCGATCGCGAAAGTCGAACCAGGTCTGCGTGAAGCCGTCACAGACGGTACTGCACGCGCCGCAAGGATCAAGGGATTCGAGATGTACGCAAAAACAGGTACCGCAATCAAGAGCGAGAACACCGAAGAACGTATCTCCTGGATCTGCATCTGGGGCGAAAACAACGGTGAATCTCTGCTGACCGTCGTTATGGTAGACGGTCCCAACGGTCAGGATACCGTGAAATTCCAGATCGCAAAAGCGGTCATGTCTGCCTTCTATGAAAAGACAGGCGGCGATCAGTAACAAAAACGTATATTAAAAAGACTGTGCTTCCACAGTCTTTTTTTATTGTCTCCGCCGACGCTCCCGCGGGGCTCAAACCTTTTTTGCAAAAAGGTTTAAGAATCCAAAAACTCTTTCTCAACAACTGCTGCCGCAGTTGTTTAACGGGCATCATGTGCAGGAGCAAAGTATGTTTTGTCGAAAAATTCGGGCAAGCAAAAAGGCAGCCGCAAATACGGTTGCCTTTCATAATTTTCTGAAATTGGCGGTGCTTACCGCTCTATCGAGGATGACAAGAAGTGCCGATTTTTCGTTATTTGCGAGCGAGGCGCGGAGGTGTAC
>JAZRGP010000050.1:0-1908 GCA_045644225.1 Christensenellaceae bacterium
TCCGACTTCACCTCGGCAAGCTCGGCGAAGCATTCGAGGCTGACGAACAGGTCATCCTGCTGATCGACGAGATCGACAAAGCGGATATCGAATTCCCGAACGACCTCCTTTGGGAGCTTGACCGCATGGAATTCTACATCCCCGAAACTCAGCGCACCGTTACGGCAAAACAGCGCCCCATCGTCATCATCACATCCAATGCCGAAAAGGAACTGCCCGATGCATTCCTGCGCCGCTGTATCTTCCATTATATTGAATTCCCCGATCGCGAACTGATGACGGAGATCGTCCGCGTGCATTTCGATAACCTCGACGAACGTCTGCTGCAGGCGGCTGTCGAGAAGTTCTATTCTCTCCGCGGCATCAAGAATATCCACAAGAAACCCAGCACATCCGAGCTCATCGACTGGATCCGCGCGCTGCAGATCGGCGGCATCACTCCCGGGCAGCTCGCAGAGGCACTGCCCTATGCAGGCGTTCTGCTGAAGAAGGATGAGGATCTCGAGCAGGTAAAATAACAGTCAGGCTTTTCGCAAGCGAAAAGCATTCCGAAAGAAAGGAGGGCTGTCAGGAACTGTTGATTTTTCGCTGTTTTTTGAGCGAAGTGCGGAGGCGTATTGGACATACGCCGCACAAACTGAGTCGAAAACAAAGAGCGAAAAGGCGATAGTTACCGACAGACCGCGCATGTTCATTGATTTCTTCTACTATCTCCGCAAAAACGGGCTGGATGTATCGCCGTCGGAATGGATGACGCTGCAGAAGGCGCTGGATATGGGCCTTGCCGATAACAGCGTAACGCAGTTTTACCATCTCTGCCGCATGATCCTCCTGAAGAGCGAAGCGGAGTTCGATAAATTTGATATGTGCTTTCAGGAGTTCTTCCATGCGCTGTCGCGTCCGAATTCCGGCATTACCAAGCAGATGATGGAATGGCTGGAGGACTATGAGGAGGTCGGCGAGCGGGAATTCGATCCCGATCTTCTGCGTGACGATCAGCTCGACATGGACGAAGTTCAGCGCGATATGAAAAAGCGCATCGAGCAGCAGACCGAAGAGCACAACGGCGGCAACTACTGGATCGGCCGCCACGGAAAAACACCCTTTGGTAACTCCGGGCAGAAGATGGGTGGCATCCGCGTGGGCGGACACAGCGAAATGCGCTCTGCCTTCCAGATCGCTGCGGAGCGAAAGTTCCGCGATTTCCGTCAGGACCGTGTGTTCGATATCCGTCAGTTTCAGGTGGCGCTGAAGCGCCTCAGACAGTTTTCCTCCCGCATCGAGCTTCCCCCCACGGAGCTGGATCTGGACGGAACCATTCAGGACACCTGCAACAACGGCGGTTTCCTGAAGCTGCGCATGGAAAAGCCCAAGAAGAACACCGTCAAGCTGCTGATGCTGATGGACAGCGGCGGCTCCATGAAGCGCTATGCAAACCTCTGCACAGCACTCTTCAAGGCAGTCAACGAGAACCGCTTCTTCAAGGACGTCCGCATCTATTATTTCCACAACTGCGTATACGGCAAGGTCTTCAACACACCCGAATGCACCTTCGGCGACTGGGTGGATACCGAATGGCTGATCAAGAATATCGACAGCGACTATAAGGTCATCATCGTCGGCGACGCAATGATGGCGCCCGAGGAGCTCTATCATCCCTACGGAAGCAACTACCTCAACATCAACTGCGGCTGCAGCTCCATGGAATGGTTCGAGCGCATCAAGGCACGCTACCCCAAGATCGCATGGCTGAACCCCAGCATGCATACAGACACCAGCCACAGCTACTTCCTGCAGACAGAGAAGGCTTTAAAGCAGGTCTTCCCGATGTATTTCCTCTCCGTCAACGGTATGACGGAAGCAATGCGCATGCTGATCTCCTCGAGATAAAAAAGAAAAAACCTGTTA
>JAZRGP010000051.1:0-2494 GCA_045644225.1 Christensenellaceae bacterium
CCACCGAGGAAGAACTGGCCACCTTCGAGCCGGACTTCGTTGTTTACAACGCTTCCAAGGCCAAGGTTGAGAACTTCAAGGAGCTCGGCATCAATTCCGAGACTTGCGTAGCCTTCAACCTCACCTCCCGTCAGCAGGTTATCCTGAACACCTGGTACGGCGGCGAAATGAAGAAGGGTATGTTCTCCATGATGGACTACTACCTGCCGCTCAAGGGCATCGCTTCCATGCACTGCTCCGCAAACACAGACATGAACGGCGAAAACACAGCTCTGTTCTTCGGTCTCTCCGGCACAGGTAAGGCAACGCTCTCCACAGACCCCAAGCGTCTGCTCATCGGCGACGACGAACACGGCTGGGATGACAACGGCGTATTCAACTTTGAGGGCGGCTGCTACGCAAAGGTTATCAACCTTGACAAGGACTCCGAACCCGATATCTATAACGCAATCAAGCGCAACGCTCTCCTCGAGAACGTTACTCTCGACGAAAACGGCAAGATCGACTTCGCTGACAAGAGCGTTACAGAAAACACACGTGTTTCCTACCCGATCAACCACATCGAAAACATCGTTCGCCCTGTTTCCACAGCTCCCGCTGCAAAGAACGTAATCTTCCTTTCTGCGGATGCTTTCGGCGTACTGCCCCCCGTATCTATCCTTGATCCCGAACAGGCTAAGTACTACTTCCTCTCCGGTTTCACAGCTAAGCTCGCAGGTACAGAACGCGGCATCGTTGAACCCACTCCCACATTCTCCGCTTGCTTCGGTCAGGCATTCCTCGAACTCCACCCCACAAAGTATGCGGAAGAGCTCGTTAAGAGAATGGAACAGAGCGGCGCTAAGGCTTACCTCGTAAACACAGGCTGGAACGGCACAGGCAAGCGTATCTCCATCAAGGATACTCGCGGCATCATCGATGCGACCCTCAATGGCGACATCGCTAAGGCTGATACAAAGAAGATCCCCTTCTTCAACCTCGAAGTTCCCACAGAACTCCCCGGCGTTGATACAAACATCCTTGACCCCCGCAACACATATGCTGATGCAGCTGAATGGGAAGAAAAGGCTAAGGATCTCGCATCCCGCTTCGTAAAGAACTTTGTTAAGTACACAGGCAACGAAGCAGGCAAGGCTCTTGTAGCAGCCGGTCCCTCCATCGACTGATAATCCAAAGCAAATCAAAAGAACCGTCATTTGACGGTTCTTTTTTATGCTCCGCAGGTTTAAGGAACTTTTTATAAAAAGTTCCTTAAAAATCCTCAAAAATTTTCATTCAGCAACTGCATTCGCAGTTGCTTTTTTGATTTATAATGATGCTCAGTCAATTTTTTTGCGAAAGTTCAATTTTTGCGCGCCCGCGCACTGCCGAAGGCAGCGCTGCCCGCCGCAAGGCGGATACCTGCGCAAATGCGCAGGGCGGGGGCGCGCGTCTTTCGTTTCCGCAAAATCCATCTGTATTCCAAAAAAACAACGCAGCCGCTTATAGACTGCGTTGTATAATTTTTTATAATGCGTAGGATTATTCGAAATTCAGACCGACTGTCCAGCCGCCGTCAACATTGATGATCTGACCTGTAACATAGCCGGAGAGTTCGTCACTCGCGAGATACAGAGCCGTTCCTGCCATTTCCTTGGCAAGAGCCTGTCTGCCCATGGGGATATGACGGCAGATCGTCGCATCCTGTTCCTTGCTCATGACCTGAGACCACTTTTCGCTGACGAGCGGAGTGGAACCGGGAGCGATCGCATTGACACGGATGCCCTTGTCGCCATATTCGCAAGCAAGCGCACGTGTGATGCCGTTCGCAGCAGACTTCGCAGCGGGGAATGCGCACTGATTTCTCAGCGGGTTCGTGCTGTTAATGGAAGTCGTGTTGATGATGCAGCCGCCGCCCTGCTCAAGCATATAAGGGATAACACCGCGGCAGCAGCGGATCAGACCGTGCATATCGACGTCGATCATCCATTCGAACTTATCATCGAAGAAATCTTTCACTGTTCTTCTGCAGCTCTGCGGGATATTAACACCTGCGTTGTTCATCATAACGTCGATCCTGCCGAAACGTTCCTTGACCTTTGCGAAAACATCGAGGACGTTGTCGTTATCCTGCTGGTCGAAGTGATAGAAATATGCTCTGCCGCCCTTGTCGGTGAGTTCCTTCGCCTTCGCGATACCGAGATCGTCGCTTCTGTTTGCGATGATGACGATCGCACCGTGTTCTGCGAATGCATCCGCAAATGCGCCGCCGATCAGACCGCTTGCACCTGTGATAATAACTACTTTATCTTTAACATCAATATTCATGCCAAAACCTCCGATCAGAAATTACGCATAAAGCCGTAATGCAGGCCGCCATCGACCGTGATCGCGCCGCCGTTTTCGTATTCCGCTTCGTCAGAAACGCAGTAAAGAACCGCACCTACGACATCTTCGATCTTGAGCGGACGCTTTGTAGCGAGATGATCGATCTCATCGTCTGTGATCTCTGTTT
>JAZRGP010000052.1:0-1481 GCA_045644225.1 Christensenellaceae bacterium
TGATGCACTTGCTTCGGGCAGTGCCGCGGCACTGACCGGACCGCGCTGCCGCATGGATGCCATCGGCGGCGACCTCAGACGCATCGACCAGCGCATCGGCGATGTATCTTACCGCATCCTCGCATGGACGGACAATTCCGATGCGATCTCGCTCATCAACCTCAAGCTCAACGAAATGCTGGAAGACGGCAGGCTGGATGAGCTTCGCGCAAAATACGGTCTGGAGGTCTCCGAAAAATGAGGAAACTCCTCTGCCTGCTCCTTTGCATATGCCTTCTGCTGACCGCCTGCGGCAGACAGAAGATCAATGATCTCCCCGAAGTCCTGCTGACGATCGACGGAGAAACGCGGCTGACGCGGGCTGACCTGCTCTTTGCCGCAGCATATGAGGACGAGCCCGATACGGAATTTCTCTTCCTCAAGCTTTCCGAGCAGGCGATCTGCACATTCCTTGCAGAGCTGGACGGCGTGAACGAAGATCCCGATGCTATCCGTGCGGAATATGAGATCTATCTGGAGAGCCTCTCCGCAACGGGTCAGGCAGCAGCGCATGAGGCACTGAGAGGATCGCTTCCCGAGCTCAGCGACAGCGAGTTCGATGCGCTCTTTCAGAAATATCTGTACCGCTCCGCAAGCACCGATGCGATGCTGAAGACCATCGCAGGATCCTACGGGAATGTCCGCGATCCCGAGACCATCCGCGAGAATATCGTCCGCTGTCTCTGCGATCTCGCATCTTTTTATAACATCACCGTATCCTATCCCGAACTGGAAGACCATTTCTTCCGCTTTGAGTATGTATCATGAAAAAAGCCTTTTTTCTAATCATCAGCCTGCTCTTCTGCATGGCTCTGCTGAGCTCCTGCGTCATCAATCAGGCGATCCTCTATGAAGACCGCTTCGACGAGCTGGATATCAGCGGCAGATTCAATGACCTCGCCTACTATATCGAGCGCGGCGAGACAAATGCCCTGCTCTATAAGCGCGCAAACACCATAATCGAGGATCTCGAGTCCATCCATCCCACAAACGATGAAACTCTGGAAAAGATCAACAGCGATTTTATCATCGTCGCACGCACGCTCATCCAGGCGATGGACCACATGAAGGCGAGCAACACTCCTGCCTTCTCCTCCTGCTATCGTGCCGCAAAAGATCTCTATAACAAAACCGACAAAAGTCTGAACCGATATAAAAAGACGGACTGGAGCATATCCAATGACAAACGATGAAAAATTCATGCAGGAGGCGCTGAAGGAGGCCGCACGCGCCGCAAAAAAAGATGAAGTCCCCGTTGGCGCGGTCGTCGTCCGCGACGGAAAGATCATCGCCCGAGCGCATAACCTCCGCGAAACAAAGCGCCGTCCCGATGCACACGCAGAGCATATCGCGATGTGCAAAGCCGCAAGAAAGCTCCGCGGCTGGCGGCTCATCGGCTGCACGCTCTATGTCACTCTGGAACCCTGCCCGATGTGCGCAGG
>JAZRGP010000053.1:0-9249 GCA_045644225.1 Christensenellaceae bacterium
CTATCGTTCTCGAACGCGGCGACTGTGTGGAAACACGTATGGAAAAGGTGCTGCAATTCTGGAACGGCGGTGCGCTCGATCCCGAGAGCAATGTTCAGTTTGGCGAAGGCGGCGCAGGAACATTTTCCGACGGTAAGCTCAATACAGGAACGAACGATCCCCGCATCGCATGGGTGCTTTCGGAATTCCATAAACACGGTGCGCACGAATCCATCACATATGATGCAAAGCCGCACATCGGCACGGACGTCCTCGTACACGTCGTAAGAAGCATCCGTGAGCGCATCATCTCGCTTGGCGGTGAAATACTCTTCCGCCACCGTTTCTGCGATTACAGTTGTTCGAACGAAGCGATAACGGTATCTGCGGAGCATAATGGCGAGTTCAAGGAATTCTCCGCGGATCATGTCGTCCTCGCGCTTGGTCACAGTTCCCGCGATACCTTCGAACTCTTGTACCGAAAAGGTCTCGATCTTGAGCAGAAACCATTCTCAATGGGTGTCCGTATCGAGCATCCGCAGAGCATGATCGATGCTTCGCAATATGGCGATACAAAAGGTCTGCCGCCTGCAGATTATAAGCTTAACTGCAGAACGAATAGCGGCAGTGCTTATACCTTCTGCATGTGTCCCGGCGGCAGCGTCGTTGCTGCTGCATCCGAGCCGAATTCGATCGTTACGAACGGCATGAGCGACCGCGCACGCGATAAAGAAAACGCAAACTCCGCCCTGCTCGTTTCCGTCACTCCCGAGGATTTCCCGAGTGATCATCCACTCGCAGGAATGTATTGGCAGAGAGAGATCGAGCGCAGAGCCTACGAATATTCGGGCAGTTATAAAGCACCTGCACAGCTTGTCGGTGACTTCCTTGCAGAAAGACCTTCCGTATCGGCTAGATCGGTTAAACCGAGTTATCGACCTGATGTTTTCTTCGGAGATATCCGAAAAGTTCTGCCGAAGAAGATCACGGATACCATCGCAGAGGCACTTCCCGTTCTCGGGAAAAAGCTCAAAGGCTTTGACGATCCCGAAGCGATCATGACCGCTCCCGAAACGCGCAGTTCCTCGCCTGTCCGCATCGTCCGCGGAGCTGACAGAACCTGCGTAAAAGGCATCTATCCCTGCGGTGAAGGCGCAGGCTATGCAGGCGGCATCACATCTGCTGCAGTCGACGGCATGAAGACCGCTGAGGCAGTTATCGATCATATTTTAATCAACAATGGAGGTTATGCACATGAATATACGAAATAATACACTGATCAACGAAAAGACCTATACGGATTTTCAGCTTTTCCGCAAGCAGCTCATCAAGCGCAGCCGTCCGATCACTCTTGCGATCTGGGGCTTCCTCTGCGCGATCGTTCTCGCTATGATCGTATACAGCATTATCATGCTGAATGTCTATTATCTCATCGGCTCGGCTATCTTCGCATTCCTGCTCTATAAAGAGATCAACAAAAATATGCTGAAGCCCAGAAAAATGTTCAAGGATAACAGACTTACCGAGGTTACGGTTCGCTATCATTTCCTGCGAAACAGCTATAAGATCCTCGAAGACGGAAAACCCGAGGAATCCTTACCTTCCGTCAAATACGATCAGATCGTGCGCCTCTATGATACTCCTTCGTATTTCTATCTGTTCTTCAATAAGAAGCTCGCTAATATCGTGGCAAAGGATAGCTTCGAACCCGCTGACCTCAAGAAGTTCTCCGATATCCTTTCTGATCAGCTCGGTAAATCCTATATCAGATGCAAATAAAAAAGAGCCGTCAGGCTCTTTTATTTTGCTTCAAATTCAGAATTACGATCGAGGAAAGCACGAGCATTATGCCGATGATGCCCCAGAGCGTTATTCCCTCGTGGAAGACTACGATGCTGACGACAGTCGCAACGACAGGTTCCACAGATGCCATGATCGCCGCACTCCCCGATTCGATGCCGGAAAGACCGATCGTATAGAATACATACGGAAGGACAGTAACGACGATACCCATGAGGACCGCTACCACTGCATCCCACGCCGTAAAGGCAAGGATGAGCGCATATTGCTGCGGCTTGATGAGGAATACCGCACCGACCGCTGCAAAAACGAAAGTATAGAAAGCGATCGTCAGCGGATGATATCCTTTATTCAGCGCATATCTGCCGAAAATACTGTAAAGTCCGTATCCGAATGCTGAGAGAAGACCCGTGATCAGCGCCTTAACGGGAAGTTCCTGCGCTTCACCGATGATCCCTGCGACAAAGAAGCATCCGAGAAAAGCAAGCGCTGCCGCAATCCCACTCCGAACAGAAAGCTTCTCACGGAAGAGCACTGCCGCCATCAGCATGACCATGATCGGCTCGGTATAGAGCAATACCGCCGCCACGGAAAGTGACGTATATGTCATCGTCGTGAAATAGCAGAATGAGAACATGATGATGCTCACCATCCCCGTTCCCACAAAGCACCAGCAATCCTTGAATCTGACTTGGAAGAGCCTGCGGTCATAGATCAGCAGAGCGATACCGAGGATAACCGCGGTAACGGTAACTCTTATGCCGACGATCGTCATCGACGTCAGTTCTAGCGCTTCAAAGTGCCTGACGAATATTCCCATAAGTCCCCATAATACACCTGCGAGGATCACGCAGAATGCACTGAAAACACGTTTGTTTTTCATGATATAATTCCTCTTTTCGCTTTGCAAAGTATAGCACAGAGCATAAAGAGATTCAAGCAAAAAAGCAGCCCTTAGGCTGCTTTTTGAATTGCATTATTCAGCGGGTTTATCTGAGGAGATGATTTCCTTTAAGGATGCTGCCATGCCTGCGAGACCCTGCATATCCGAAGGAATGATCAGCTTTGTCGCCTTGCCGTCTGCGACCTTTTCCATTGCTTCGAGGCTGCGGAGCGCGATCAGACCCTGATCTGCGCCGACTTCCTTGATCAGGCGGAGAGACTCAGCCTTCGCGGTATTGACCTTGAGGATCGCTTCTGCGGTACCTTCCGCTTCACGGATGGTAGCCTGCTTTTGCGCTTCTGCACGAAGGATCGCTGCTTCCTTTTCACCTTCTGCAACGAGTACCTGGCTGCGCTTTTCACCTTCCGCACGGAGGATGGATTCTCTGCGTTCGCGTTCCGCCTTCATCTGGCGTTCCATCGCATTCTGGATCTCCATCGGCGGGTTGATGTTTTTGAGCTCAACGCGGTTGACCTTGATGCCCCATGCATCCGTTGCTTCGTCAAGGATGATGCGCATCTTGGAGTTGATGTGGTCACGGGATGTGAGCGTCTGGTCGAGTTCCAGATCACCGATGATGTTACGAAGCGTCGTTGTGGAGAGCGTCGCGATCGCCATCTTGGGGTCGGTGATGCCGTATGTATAGAGCTTGGGATCCGTGATCTGATAGAAGACGACCGTATCGATCATGATCGTTACGTTATCCTTTGTAATTACGGGCTGCGGCGGGAAATCGAGGAAGTTTTCCTTCAGCGATACTCTCGCGGAAATACGGTCGATAAAGGGCATCTTGACGTGAAGGCCGACGCCCCATGTTTTGTAATACGCACCAAGGCGCTCGATGACATATGCCTTGGACTGCGGAACGATGCGGATGTTTCTCAGCAAGAGAATAATGATCACGAGGACCACGATTGAACCAATGATGTATTCCATATGTTTACTCCTTTACTTCTTCCTCAAGGACGATGAGCTTAACGCCCACGATCCCGCGGACAATTACAGTTTTCCCTTCTTCGATCATTTTATTATCTTCAGCAGCTGCGCTCCATACCTGACCGAGCACTCTCACCGTGCCTTCGTTTTTCATCGGATCGATCGCAGAGAGCACGATGCCCGTCTGCCCGATCATGCGGTCGGAGTTCGTCGGCTCGCCTAAGTTCTTTTTCATCAGATCAAAGGGCTTGAAGATCAGGATCAGCGCGATCAGAACGCCCGATATGCCGATGGCGATGAGCGCCTGCAGCAAAGGATCCGCACCAAGAAGCGCCGCGATCATTCCTGCGAGAGAACCCCCGCAGAACCAGATGCTGACGAGATTAAATGTCGAAATCTCGATAATGGCAAAAACCACTGCCAAGATCAACCAGAATATCCAGCCTTGCATGCCTAATATCATAGTTTTATCCTCCTGTGCTTTGATTTTACCATATATCCGATCCTGTGTAAATCCGGAATGCAAGTTTTATGCCTCGCCGGCAAGGTTCTTCATCTTATCGATCGTTTTATTTATCAGTCTTGAGACCTGCACCTGCGATACACCGATATCCGCTGCGATCTCGCTCTGTGACTTATCGCGGAAAAACCGCAGCAATATGATCCTGCGCTCTCGTTCATCGAGTTTGCCGATCAGCTCTGAGAGCAGCAGCTTATCGTTCAGCAAAGATGTTTCATCATCGGTTATGATCGTATCGAGCAGCAATGTATTCCCGCCGCTCTCCTGATAAACGGGTTCATAGATCGAGATCGGCTCACGGATAGATTCCATCGCCTCGATGATGCTTTCCTCGGGGAGTTCGGTATATCTTGCGATCTCCGACAGTTCAGGATCTCTGCCAAGGTCCCTTTTGAGGACCTCCTGCGCTTTGAAGATCCGAATCGAATATTCCTTCAGTGTCCGCGAAACTTTTATCATTCCGTCATCCCGCAGAAACCGCTTGATCTCTCCTCCGATCATCGGAACGGCATACGTCGAGAAGCGCACGCCAAATCGTTCATCGAAGCCCTTGATCGCCTTTAAAAGCCCCATCATCCCGATCTGCATGAGGTCGTCATACTCAACTCCTCTGTGCAGATACCGCTTAACGATGCTCTTAACAAGCGCAGTATTACATAGTATCAGCCGTTCTTCAGCGGTCTTATCCCCGAGTTTTGCACGTTTCAGCAGCTCGATCGCTTCATCATGAGTCAGCAATTCGCTCAATGTTCGATCCTCTTTTTCAGGATGACCGTTGTGCCAATACCCTTTTTCGATTCAACGATCACCTCATCCATAAATGCGTTCATTACGGTAAACCCCATGCCGCTGCGTTCTCCGCTCCCGCAGGTCGTAAAGAATGGCTGCCTCGCCTTCTCCACATCCTCGATCCCGATGCCGCTATCGCTGATGCGAAAGCTGAGCAGCTTCCCGCGGAGTCTTCCTCCCATTATGATCTCTCCTTCCGTATCGCGGTATGCATGCACGATGCAGTTTGTGACCGCCTCGGATATGGCAGTCTTGATATCCGCGATCTCCTCCAGCGTAGGATCGAGCTGCGCAGCGAAAGCCGCCGCACACATGCGTGCAAAGCTCTCATTTTCGGATATTGCTTTGAATTTCAGTTCCATTTCATTTTCCACGTTTATCACCTCAGTATTTTTCGATTACCTGATATAGTCCCGATACCTGAAAAACGGTATCGATCCTGCTGTTAAGCTTCCTAACGGCGAGCTTTCCGTTCTGCTCACGAAGCTTCTTAAACCTCCCGATCAGCAGCCCAACTCCAGACGAATCCATCATCGTTACCCCGCTGAAATCAAGCACAAGGCATTTTGGCCGCGATACTTCTATGATATGATCCAGTTCACGGCGCAGAGATGCTGCTCTGTGATGATCGATCTCTCCGTTCAGCAATACAATCATTTCTTCCTGCATAATCTTTCTTCTCCGTTAAAATTGTTGCCGATTTGCGGCCTTTATATCTTTCAGCATCCTCTTTGTCGCATCCTCTGGAGAAAAATGTCTTTGTTTGCGTTATTTTCCAAAAATTATATTCAGTATTTTTGCGGATGCAGGCAAATAATATACCCGAATCACACGGGAGGACGTTATGAAGAAATTTTTCAAGATAATTTTGCTTACAGTTACAGTCTGCACAGTTTCAGTGATCTTATTCATGACGGCATATATTTTTTCACTGGATGAATGGAAGCGCTTTGACCCTGCCTCACTGAAGCAGACCGAGCTTTCGCTTGAGCTTTATGATAAAGACGATGCGATGTATCTCACCTTGAATGACGGAGAGGAGCGCATCATGTGCAATTACCGAAAGCTTCCCGACCATGTGAAAAACGCATTCATCGCGATCGAGGATGTCCGATTTTACAATCATAGCGGCATCGATGTAATTCGTATTGCAGGCGCTGCATGGAAGGATATCCGAACGATGAGTCTGCAGGAAGGTGCAAGCACCATAACGCAGCAGCTGATCAAGCTTTCCTCGCTAACGGGAGAAAAGACGCTCTCTCGAAAGACAAACGAGATCATCATGGCGATCAAAGCGGAAAACTACTTTACGAAAGACGAAATACTCGAGATGTATCTCAACAAGGCTTATTTCGGAAGAGGAACATACGGCATCGAAGCGGCTTCACAGTCATATTTTGGCATCCATGCGGAAGAACTTTCCCCTGCTCAGGCAGCTGTTCTGTCCGCAACGATCAAATCACCATCGGCATATTCTCCGCATATCGATCCCGAAAAGAACCGCAGTCGGCAGAAGCTTGTCCTGCAGCAGATGCTGAAGAACGGTTTTTTAACAAAAAAAGAGTATGATACCGCGGTTTCGGAGGAGATCATACTCAAGGAACATAAAGATAAATATCACTACGGATTCTATACAGACTATGTGTTGAATTCCGCTTCGAACCAGCTCGGGATCACGATGAGCGAGCTGCTGTCGGGCGGATATAAAATTTATACGGGGCTCGATCAGGATCTGCAGGCTTATGTAGAATCCCTTATGACAAATGATTCGGATTTCCCCGAGAAAGCAGCCGACGGGATGGAGCCCGAGTGTGCGGTGATCGTGGAAAACGCAGAAGACGGCTCCATCGCTGCGCTTGTAGGCGGACGTGAGCATACCGCAAGGCTCGGCTTTTCCCGAGCGACTGACATGCGCCGTCAGCCGGGTTCCGCGATCAAGCCGATCCTTGTATTCACTCCCGCTCTCGAATATGCCGATTATTCCACGACGTCGTTTCTATTTGATCAGCCGATGCGCTTCGGTGAATATGCTCCGAGAAACGCAGGCAGAACGTTCCGCGGATGGCTGACACTTCGGGATACCGTAGCGTATTCCGTGAATATCCCGACGGTATCTCTGTTTGAAGAGATCGGCATCGATCGGTGTATCAGCTACGCACAGTCCGTCGGAATCCCTTTTACAGATGGAGATGATCATCTGTCGCTTTGTCTCGGCGGCTTCACGAGAGGCGTTACTCCGCTGGAGCTTGCGGGAGCATATCAGCCCTATGCAAACGATGGGATCTATATCCCGCCTTCTCCCATCAGAATGATACATGACCGCGATGGGAACATCGTTTACCGCGCGGAAAACAGCGGATGTCAGGTGATCTCTGCGGAAACTGCTTTTCTTATGAGCTCCATGCTCGGCTCTGTCGTGGAATACGGAACTGCGCAGGAGCTCAGCATCAGCAATATTCCGCTCTGCGCAAAGACAGGAACGACATCCTACGATGATGCGGAGAACAACAAAGATGCGTGGGTCGTTGCATATAACCCCGATTACATCATCTGCACATGGATGGGCTTCGATAAAACAGATGCCGCTCACTCGCTGAAAAAAGGTGAAACGGGCGGCGGATATCCTGCGGTTATCACGAAAAAGATATTCACTGAGCTGTACCGAACGCGTATCGCGCCGAATTTCTCAAGACCTTCATCGGTAAAACGCGTCTATCTCGACAAAACCGAGCTTTATGAGAATTTCCGCACTGTTGCAATGCCGTATTCATCGGAAAACACCGTAACGGAATACTTCACGGAATCTTCAGCTCCTCAGCTATACGAGAACGATGATATCAGCGATAAATTTGATTTTTATAACATGATCAACAACAGCGATTGATGCTTGAAAAATCGATCGCTTTTTTGTATAATAATGAAGCATATAGTCTTTGGAAAATATGCCAAATTATACTATGTCGGATATTTGTTTTTCTGTGTATGAGGCGCAGGGCATCGTGCGGCAATATCTCCCGATATGCCGACACATCGGAAAGCCTGCTTCAGAAGCTGTCTGCAGAATCCGAACGGAGGTAAAAATGAAAAAACTGAATACCAAAAAACTCGTAGCGACCGCACTTATGATCGCGATCATCGTGCTGCTGGATGTGACTCAGCTTGGTTACTTCAACATCGGTCCCCTTCAGCTTACGCTTATGTGCGTTCCCGTAGTTATCGGTACGCTTACGCTCGGTCTTGGACCCGGGCTTCTTCTGGGCCTCGCTTTCGCTATTACAAGCATCGCCCGCATCCCTCAGAACGTCTTCTATGCAGTCCTGTTTGTGGAT
Source organism: Christensenellaceae bacterium (assembly GCA_045644225.1). Taxonomy (GTDB): domain Bacteria; phylum Bacillota; class Clostridia; order Christensenellales; family Christensenellaceae; genus JAZRGP01. Next base: position 8,297 of record JAZRGP010000053.1, read on the forward strand.
TTCTTCAGCATCGCAAAGATGGTTTGCGTATGTCTGCTTCCGCGCCTGCTTATCCCCGTGACGGTTCATTTCATGGGTAAGCTCATGCGCAGAACTTCCGCACACCACCTTGTGCAGAACGGTATCGCATCCGCATTCGGTCCGCTGACAAATACTGTATTCTTTTTAGGGCTCTTCTATCTGCTCTTCCACGGTCAGGCTCAGCAGCTTTCCGCAGATATGTATGCCCTCTTCATGAGCTCTTTCACGATCGCAACGACGGTCAATGCCGTTGCAGAGCTCATCATGTCCGTAATCATCTGCCCGCCGATCGTCTATGCGGTCAGCAAGGCATTTAAACTGAAATAATTATTAAGGGGAACATTCACAATGATCTTTGTTATGGATGTCGGCAACACAAACATCAAATGCGGTATCTTCCGCGATGATGAACTGCTGCGTTCCTGGCGCATCACGACGCGCAGCGACCTCACTTCCGATGAACTCGGTATGACGATCTGCAGCTTTTTCGACTATCTCGACGTAAAGCCCACCGATATCAAGACCATCATGGTCTCTTCGGTCATTCCGTCGCTCAACTATACGATCGAGCATATGTGCAAGATCTATTTCCATCTGCAGCCCTGCATGATCGGTCCCGGGATCAAGACCGGTATCAACATTCTCTATGAGAATCCCAGGGAGCTCGGCTCCGACCGTATCGTCAATGCCGTTGCTGCATATGAGCTTTACGGCGGTCCCGTCATCACTGTTGACTTCGGTACGGCTTCTTCCTACGGTGCGATCAACGAAAAGGGCGAATTCCTCGGCGGCGTTATCTGCCCCGGTATCAAGATCTCCGCAGAGGCGCTCACGAAGAATGCTGCTAAGCTTCCTCACGTCGATATCAAAAACCCGCCTACGGTCATCAACAAGAGCATGATCACCTGCATGCAGTCGGGCATCTTCTACGG
>JAZRGP010000054.1:0-2939 GCA_045644225.1 Christensenellaceae bacterium
TGCCGTGGATACTCAGTGCATCAGCACCTGCGTCCTCCATGCGCTTCGCAAAGTCCACCGCATTCAGGTTCTCATCATCAAATCCCTTTCGGAATTTCACCGTAACGGGAAGAGAAACCGTCTTTTTGATGCTTTTCACGATCTGCTCCGCAAGTTCGGGCTTTTTCATCAGCGCAGAACCCTCGCCGTTGTTTACGATCTTCGGTGCAGGACATCCCATGTTGATATCAAAGAGTGCGATATGCTCTCCGTCGCTCTGTTCCAGCCGAGCTGCGATGTCCGCGATGATCTGCGGATCGCTGCCAAACAGCTGCACACCTGCCTTACCCTCTTCTTCGGAAACATTCAGCAGCTGCTTTGTATGCTCGCTGTCATAGTGCAGGCCTTTCGCACTGACCATCTCCGTAAAAGTAAGCCCTGCGCCTAATTTTGCGCAGAGCTTACGAAATGCCAGATCGGTGTATCCTGCCAGCGGAGCCAGCATGATATTATTTTTTGCATAAATATATGGATTCATTTATTATGCTTCTTCTCCGTCCGTTTCTTCTGTTTCCTCTACAGGAATCTCTTCTTCCTCTTCCGCTGCCACAGGTTCCGCAGCAGGTTCTTTTGTCGGCAGAGGTCTGATATATTCGGGTATGATCTCTTCAATGAGGTTCATATCATCAATGATCCATCCCGATTCGGTCTTTATGACTTTTACGGAATATTCACCGCTACGCATCAAGGAATCCTTTTCGACAAACTCAGGGTCTTCAGCATTGACGAGCTCAGCACGGATGTCATCAACGATATCCGTAACTATGATCTCAGCCTCCTCCTGCTTCGGGAAAACGAGCTTCAGCTTTACGTCGGTTCTCTGCATATACATCGAAACATCGTAAAAGCGGTTGTCCGTCTGCGTATCGAGCTTGGATCTGTCGAGATAATCCCGCGTGAAGACCTTTTTAAGCAAAGCCGTGTCCTTGTTCTCGATCGGATCGAGGATGACCGATGCTCGCTTGGTAAATGCATCCTTCACGATCATATTGATGTTCATGGTGTTGAGCGCCGTAATAAAGCAGTTGTATGCCAGCCAAAGCACGACCGCAACACCAAGAACTCTCGTAGCGATGTACAGAATGAATTTTAAAGATTTCTTCAGAACAGAATTCAAAACATCATCACCTTAAATGTCAGTTGTTCACTCTCGGCTTCATCGTCGGGAAGAGCAGTACGTCGCGGATGGACGGACTGTCTGTCAGCAGCATGACCATTCTGTCGATGCCGATACCGATACCGCCCGTGGGAGGCATGCCGTATTCGAGAGCTGTTACATAGTCTGTATCCATTACGTGTGCTTCGTCGTCGCCCTTTTCGCGCATTTCCATCTGAGCCTCGAATCTTGCCTTCTGGTCGATTGGGTCATTCAGTTCGGAGAATGCGTTACCCATTTCTCTTGCTGTCATGAATACTTCGAAGCGCTCTGTGAGCCACGGTTCGGAAGCCTTCTTCTTAGCCAGCGGAGATACTTCAACGGGATAATCGAGGATGAATGTCGGCTGAACGAGCTTATCTTCTACGAACATTTCAAATGCTTCTGCAAGGAGAGAGCCCTTTGTATCGTCTTCGCTAACTTCGATATGGATCGTCTTAGCGAGTTCCTTTGCTTCTTCGTCGTTTGCGCATGCACCAAAGTCAGCGCCTGTATACTTCTTAACAGCGTCGACCATTGTCAGACGTTTCCACGGCGGTGTGAGGTCGATCTCTTCGCCCTGATAGTTGATCTTGAGCTTGCCGTGCAGCTTTTCGCAGCAGTGTACGAAGAGCTTTTCGCAGATGTCCATCATGCCGTAATAATCCGTATAAGCTTCATAAAGCTCGATGGATGTAAATTCGGGGTTATGGCGTGTATCCATACCTTCGTTTCTGAAGATTCTGCCGATCTCGTATACCTTTTCCATACCGCCGACGATCAGTCTCTTCAGGTGAAGTTCTGTCGCAATACGCATGTACATATCCATGTCAAGCGTGTTGTGGTGTGTGATGAAGGGTCTTGCCGCAGCGCCGCCTGCCGTGCCGTGCAGGATGGGTGTTTCAACTTCGATAAAGCCGATATCATCAAGATATTCTCTGATGTAGCGGATGATCTTGGAACGAGCTTCGAAAACGTTCTTGACTTCGGGGTTTACGATCAGATCAAGATATCTCTGACGGTATCTTGTGTCGGGGTCCTTGAGACCGTGGAACTTTTCGGGAAGCGGAAGCAGAGACTTCGCAAGCAGTGTAACTTCTGTGCACTTGATGGAGATCTCGCCCTTTTCTGTGCGGAATGCTTCGCCCTTTACGCCGACTACGTCGCCGATATCGAACTTCTTGAATGCCGCATAGGGTTCTTCGCCCATAACGTCTCTCTTAGCATAGCCCTGGATCGTGCCGAATCTGTCCATTACCTGGAAGAAGCTTGCCTTACCCATAACGCGCTTCAGCATGATTCTGCCTGCGATGGATACTTCCTGACCTTCGAGAGCATCGAAGTTATCTCTGATCTCTGTGGTCATGTGTGTTCTGTCATACTTTACGATCTCAAAGGGATCATTGCCCGCAGCCTGAAGGTTTGCGAGCTTTTCTCTTCTCTGTCTGGAGATCTCGTTAACATCCACGTTCTGTGTCTGGTTATTATTGTTGTTTGCCATTGTTATTTATCCTTAAAAATATTTTATGCGAAATTATTTTTCAGCCTTTGTGATCTCAACGATCTTGAAGCGTACAACACCGCCGGGAGCATCGATGCATACTTCGTCGCCGACTTTTCTGCCGATGAGCGCCTTGCCAACGGGAGATTCGTTTGTGATGTTGTTCTTCTTGATGTCGGATTCAGAGGAACCGAGGATCTGATAAACTTCTTCTTCGTTATAGTCAAGGTCCAGCAGACGAACTCTTGTACCGATGCCGACTGC
>JAZRGP010000055.1:0-2332 GCA_045644225.1 Christensenellaceae bacterium
TTTTTTAGAACATGTTGCGGTCTTCGAACGCTCTGTGCTTGCGCTTGGGAAGCGGCTGGAGTTCGGGGACTTCCGCTTCGGGAGCTTCCTCGGGGAGGTCAGCTTCGGGCGCTTCGACAGCGGGTTCGTCTGCGGGTACGAACATGTCTTCTTCAGGTACGTTCTCTGCCGCGTCGAATGCATCGAAGATAGGCGGAACGATGATCGGTTCGTCTGCGGGCTCAGCCTTCAGGTGTTCGTAGCTCTTGTGAGCGGGTGCTTCGGGCATTGCCTGTGTGCGCGGTCTCGGTCTCGCTGCTTCTGCGGCAGCCTGCGGAGCAGCGGGTCTGCGTACAGCCTCAGGAGCGGGACGTCTGCGCTCGGGATTGGGTGTTTCCGCAGTGCGTGTATCTGCTGCGGGGCGGCGGTGCGTTGCTGCGGTTGCCGTGCGGTTTCTTCTGCGTGCATCGCTGACTGCTGCTGTGCGCATGCTCTCTGTGCTCTGCTTTTTCTTCTTTTCCTTTGCGACGAGGATGATCAGCGTGATGCCGCAGCCGATGATCAGAACAACGACGATCGCGAGGATGACGATCAGCGTCATGAGCTTGTTGGAGCCGCTCTTTTTGCTTTCGACCGTGACGTTGACTGCGGGGATGGTGTATTCCACGAGGTTGCCGTCGGGGTCGGTTGCGGTCAGCATAAAGGAGAAGCTTGTCGTTGCATCGATATCAGCGGAATAGGTGAGGACCTTTTCGCCAGTCGGGAATATGGAATAGCTCTCGACGATGACGCCGCTGTTGACTTCGGTGATCTTGACATCCGTGTATGCTTCTGCGTGTGCATTAGTGAGTGTCAAGGAAATGTTTGCCGTGCCGGGCTTCTTGAGGACGATGCTGTCTTCGTTTGCCTCAGCGGTCAGCGTCAGCAGATCGGAGACACCTGTCGTAATTGCGTCTTCGACATTGATTTCCAGCGCATTGGAACGGAATGTGTAGGAAGTTCCTTCCGCATCGGATGCGAGGACATAGAAGTCAACGGATGTGCCTTCCGTAAAGGTCATCTTGTGCTCTGCGGAGAGGCTTGCGCCTGCAGCGAGCTGATTGGAGGACGTCGTGATGCGTGCATCGTTTGCGTCGTAAAGCGCGATGTTTGTGAAGTCCACGTTGCCCGTATTCTCAAGATTGAGCTTGAAAGAAACTTCGCCATCCGCTGCGTCTGCGATGGATGCCGTGATCGCCATTTCCGCATCGTTTACCGTGACTGTGAGCTTTTCAAGATCCTTGGAATAGCTCTGACCTGCCGCGGTGTAGGTGAGGACGGGTGCAACATCGATAGTCTCTGTGACTGCCTGCGTGTAGGTGATGATCGTAGCCTTGCCGGGCTCGAGGGAGAACTTCTCCGCGAGGGGCTTGCCGTCGTTGAGTGTGCTTGCCTTGAGTGTTACATCCTCGATCGCAACGTCGCTCTTGTTTTCGATCGAGAAGGTGAAGTTCGCTTCGCTGCCTGCCGTCAGGGAGGGCTTGTCGACCTTGGAGATCGTGTTGACGGTGATGTTTGCATCCTTCTGGGAGATCTTGAAGCTTGTCGCGGTGGAACCGCCGCTATATGCTACGGTAACGCGGATATTTTTGCCGATCTTGTCTGTGCTGACGTTATATTTCCCGGTGTACGTATAGGTATCGCCGCCTTTGAGCCCGCCGATGGATTTGACATTGCTGCCGTCGATGGAGATCTTGATGTTTTCGAGGTTGAAGGAATTCGGGTTGAAAACAGAGATATTCACCGTTACGCTTCCGCCTGTGAGCAGCTCGGAGGGAGATGCACTGACGTTGATGGAAGGCTTTTTGATTTCCTGAGGAGTGGGTTCGGGTGTCTTCTCGGGAGTGGGCTCGGGAGTAGGCTCAGGTGTCTTCTCGGGAGTGGGCTCGGGAGTCGGTTCGGGGGTCGGTTCGGGAGTGGGATCCACAGGTGCGGGTGCCTCCGTGCCGTCGCCTTCGTTTGTGGCGAATACTGCCGTCGGCGCAAACATCGCCAGAACGAGCATTACCACCAAAATATAAGATAAAAGTTTTTTCATGGTTTGATCCTTTCTCAGTTCCGCGAAAATCCGCAGAACAGACAGACATTCCTAATCTAAATTTTAAACGATGCGGAAGAGAATGTCAAACGACCGAACGGATGTTTACAGGAAGTTAAAAAATTCCGGTTAAAAAATGTTAAGGTTTTATTATCGGGGACAGAAGTATTGTAAAAACGGGATTCTTGTGCTATTATCATAAGCGGATAAATTTATTTAAGGCGATCATTCATGAAAAAAGAAGACGAAATTTTTCGAAAATTAAAGAACGAGAAG
>JAZRGP010000056.1:0-1246 GCA_045644225.1 Christensenellaceae bacterium
GTTCGGGGTTGAGAGCGCGTGCGCGGCAGTCTGCAACTGCATCCCAGTCAACCATTTCAGCCAGCATGTCGTAGTCGAGGAGTTCGATCTTGGAAACTTCGTGAGATGTTCTGAAACCGTCGAAGAAGTTTACGAAGGGAACCTTAGCCTTGAGAGTAGCCAGGTGAGCGATTGCTGCCATGTCCATTACTTCCTGTACGGAGTTGCCGCAGAGGAGAGCGAAACCTGTCTGACGAGCAGCCATAACGTCTGCATGGTCACCGAAGATGTTCAGTGCGTGTGCAGCGAGTGCTCTGGCAGATACGTGGAATACGCAGGGATAAAGTTCGCCTGCGATCTTGTACATGTTGGGGATCATGAGGAGCAGACCCTGAGAAGCTGTGAATGTGCTTGTGAAAGCACCTGCAGCGAGAGAGCCGTGAACTGCACCAGCAGCGCCAGCCTCGGACTGCATTTCCGAGATCTTCATAACCTGACCGAAGATGTTCTTTCTTCCGCTTGCAGCCCATTCGTCGCAAGCTTCAGCCATGGGAGAAGAAGGAGTGATGGGGTAGATCGCACCAACATCAGAGAACGCATAAGCGACATGAGCGGCAGCGGTGTTACCATCAATAGTCATAAATTTGCCCATTGTTTGAGATACCTCCTGTTATTGTAGCAATGCTATTAAAAAAATTGTGTATTTTCTCCGCACGAAGCACGCACGGGATCTACCGAAAGGATACAGTCGTCCAATCCTAATAATTATAATGGAAAAAACGCACTATCGTCAAGGGATTCAAGTATAAAAGACAGAAAAGTTATCAAAAATAATAACTATAAAGGCAGGTTATGAATAAATTAAAAAAAATTCTTGCGGAAGGTTGAGCGGATATATGCTTTCTGCTATAATAAACGCGGCAAAAACAAGAAAAAGGAGATATTTTCCATGAACATATTTCAGGCGATCATACTGGGAATCGTGCAGGGGCTGACGGAGTTTCTGCCCGTATCTTCCAGCGGTCATCTCGTGCTGATCCAGCAGATCTTCGGCGTGGAATGCGACCTGATGTTTTTCGATACGATGCTGCACGTCGGCACGCTGTTTTCCGTAGTCGTTGTGCTTTGGAGCGAGATCGTAAAGATCCTCAGAAAGCCCTTCCAGAAGATGACGGGAATGCTCATCGTTGCGACCATCCCCGCAGTCGTCGTTACGCTGCTCTTCGAGGACTTTATCACGGAATCCTTCGAGGGGACCTTCCTCGGC
>JAZRGP010000057.1:0-1926 GCA_045644225.1 Christensenellaceae bacterium
CCGCTGCGTCAGCGAGGAGAGAAAGGCTGTTAACATCTTCGCGCATGAGAACGGATGTCTCGATGCCGCGCTTTGTGAGAGCTTCTGCGAGGGGATTAAGCTTGTTCTCGCGGGAAGCGATGATTACTGCTTTCATATTTTCACCACCATAGTAATGTTGATTTCCGCAAAAGTAAGCGGTTACATCTGCTATGATATACGCATCCTCGGGAAAAGTCAATCGTACAAAAAAACCGCAGGCTGTCTGCGGTTTTATCGTGTTATCCTTATTCAAAGACTGCTCCGTCGGGAATGTCGGTATATTCGGGGATGGGCGAGGAGCGTGCTTTATCAAAGATCAGCGTATTATCTTCCATGCGGAAAAAGACAGTGTCTCCGTCGAATTCCTGCAGGATCAGGTCATTGTTTTGGATTTCATAGATCCCCTCAGGAACATAATAATTAACGCCGGAGGTAAAGTAGCCAAAACTATTATCATCATGCACGAGCGTAACGGTTGCACGGATGGGAATATCGTAGTTCAGGTAACTATAGTAGGTAAAGTCTTTTGGTAAATCCTGACCAGAGCGGGGAAAGATTGATATAGAATCCCTTTCAAAAACTGCGCCGTCGGGGATATCCGCATAGTCGGGGATGGAGGAAGAACGCGCCGCATCAAAGACGAGATCCTCTCCGCTGATGCGGAAAACATAAGTGTTCTGTCCGTCGTCCGTGCGCAGGATCAGATCTTCGCTGTTCCCGATATATGTCCCGAATGCGAGATAGCTGCTGAATCCCGAATAGCAGAAGCCGAAAGTCGTATCATCGGTATAGAGCGTGAGAACGGGCTCTATGGGCGCATCGTTTCCGTGATAGCGGTAGGTGATCTCTTTGGACTTCTGCGCAACGATGATTGACGTCGGGCCGTCCGCGCCGCCGATGATGGAGGTATTGAGTGAAATAATGCGGAAGATATCCATTACAAACGGTTTGTCCCACATATAAGCGCCCCAGACGAGATACAGCGTACCGTCTTTTTGCTGAAGCAGTGTGAATACTTCTTCCTCGCTGGTTACAGTCCATGCTCTTGCGTTGTTGCGGCGGAGCTTTGCGGGGGACTGCCGCTCATAAAATTCATCGGGATCATACCAGATGTCGCTGTTGTCGAAGCAGGCATCGAAGTTTTCCTTTGTGAGGATGATCTCCCGCATGATGCCGTATGGCGGCATACCGATCTGCGTGAGCTCCATATCTTGCGAAATATGGAACATGGGAGCATTCTCCGGCGTCATGACATAGCTGAAACTGCCGTTCGAGTAAACCACACTCTCCACTCCGTATTCACCGCCGATCGGCGCGAATGATTTTACCGAAACGGGATCTGTCAGGAAGCATACCGCAAGGACGATACAGGCGACGACCGAAACGATTATGATCCAGAAGCGCGGTTTTTTGTAGTTCATCACATTTTTGATGCGCTTTTTTATGTTGGATTCACCGAACGCAAGGGGATGCGCGGCAAGGTGCGTTTTGCGCAGGCTGCAGTTTAAAAGAGCGGTAGAATATGCCTGCTTTTCGGAATAGGTGAGCTGAGAGACGACGCTTTCGTCGCAGGCAAGCTCGATATCCTTTGCGAACAGCGCATAAGCCAGCCACGCGAGGGGATTGAACCAGTGAAGCGCGAGGATGAGGAATCCGAGCGGCTTTGTGATGTGATCGCCGCGGCGGATGTGCGCGCGCTCATGCGCGATGACCTGCTCCGCGTCTGCCGTGCTGAGGTGACGGGGTAAATAGACACGCGGGCGGAAAAAGCCGAACACGAAGGGCACGGGGATCAGCTCGCTGCGGTAGATGTTATCCTGCTCGCAGCCGGCGATCTTCAGGCGGGAACGCAGCCGAAGCGTGCTGAAAACGGCATAGCAGAGCATCGCGAAAACTCCCGCCAGC
>JAZRGP010000058.1:0-4531 GCA_045644225.1 Christensenellaceae bacterium
TCTCGATGAGCTCCTCGGAGAGACCTTCGGAATGTCTGCGGATCTGGCGCTCGAACTTTTCCCTGCTGATGCGCACGAATCTGCCGAGATGGCTCATATCGACGGACTGTCCGCCATACTGGCTGCTCGCAACGGATGCGATGATCTGCGTAACGACCGTGCATGCGACCTGGAAGCTCTTCGGGCTTTCGATCAGCTTGCCGTTCATGACCGTGCCGTTGTTGAGCATATCCGAGATATTGATCAGGCAACAGTTGAAGATCGGCTGCAGGAAGTAGTCCGCATCGTGGAAATGCAGCACACCTTCGTCATGCGCCTTGGAGATATATTCGGGCAGCAGGATGCGGCGCGTAAGGTCCTTGGATACCTCGCCCGCGATGAGGTCGCGCTGCGTAGATGCCATGACGGCATTCTTGTTGCTGTTTTCCTCCATGACGTCCTTGTTGCTGTTTTTGATCAGCGTCAGGATGGATTCGTCCGTCGTATTTGCCTTGCGGACGAGCGCACGGGAATAACGGTAGATGATATACGTCTTTGCCAGCGCATATTTCCCCGCTTCCATCAGCTTATATTCCACCATGTCCTGAATGTCTTCGACCAGCAGACGCGGGCGGTTCTTACCCTCGATATACCGCACGATCTCCTCGATCTTCTCCTCACAGATGCGATCGGACTGTTCTTCCACAGCATCGTTCGCCTTGCGGATCGCATTTGCGATCTTGGTGCGGTCAAAATCGACCGTCTGTCCGTCTCTCTTGATAACTTTCATATTTCAAACTCCCAAAAAAGCATAGTTTACCCTTATTGTTTTACTATATCACCCTCATCCGCGGATATCAATAGAAATGCTGCATATTTTGTATGAAATTTCGTTATAATGAGTTCGCAAACACAATATATTGTGTTATTGGTTTCGCGGAAATGCATAGTTCTCCACGATCCGCAAACAAAAAAGGCCGCTGAGCTTCAGCGACCTTTTATGATTCCTGAAATTATTTCTGTCCAGAGACATCCATGATGGCATCGACCATCTGCTGATATCCCGTGCAGCGGCAGAGATTGCCCGACATGCCTCTGCGGATCTCTTCTTCCGTGGGCTTGGGAGTTTCGTCCAGAAGATGCTTCACGGACATGATCATCCCGGGGCTGCAGAAGCCGCACTGGATCGCGCCGTGGTTGATAAATGCCTGCTGGATCTCGTGCATCGTTCCGTCTTTCTCCAGACCCTCGATGGTAAGGATCTCCTTCCCTTCTGCAAGAACCGCAAGATACAGGCAGCTGTTTACGCTGATGCCATCGACGATGACGGTACACGCACCGCAGTCACCTTCGCCGCAGCCTTCCTTTGTTCCCGTGAGCCCCAGCTCATCTCTGAGGAAATGCAGCAGAGTCATCCCTGCGTCGATCTCCCGCGTTACGGATTCTCCGTTTACAATACAGTTAAGCATCTGTTTCATGCGTTTTCCTCCTTTGTCAGCTCACCGATCAGCTGCTCCAGCATATTCTGCGCAACGAGCCTTCTGTATTCCGCGGTCGCCCAGCGGTCATCGATCGGAGAGATCTCCTGCATCAGCAGCTCTTTTGCCGCATTCATGACATCCTCGGTCAGTTCTTTGCCGACGAGCGAATCTGCGGTCTTCGGGCAGAGACGAGGCGTAGGCGAGCAGGAGCCCGCCGCGATATTGAGCGCGGTAAATACCGATCCGTCAAAGCTTCCCGCAACCGCCATATTGACGGAAGATACCGCCAGAGCATTTCGCTTGCCGACTTTGCAGAAAGCAGAGCGGTAACCGTTTTTGGGGATATCGATCTGTTTTACGATCTCGTTTGCATTAAGGCAGTTCTTTTTCGGCGCAAGGAAAAATTCGCCGATCGGGATCTTTCTCATCCCATCCGCACCCTGCACAACGACCTCTGCACCGAGCGCAAGCAGCGCAGGAGCGATATCCGCCGCAGGAGATGCCGCGCAGATATTGCCGCCGACAGTACCGCGGTTGCGTACCTGCGGACCGCCGACTTCCGATGCGGCTTTTGTCATCGCAGGGAAGAGCTTTCCGAGCAGAGTGTTTTTTTCGATCTCTGTAAATGTCGTCATTGCACCGACAGAAACCATTTGCTCACCTTCAGCAATACCGCTGAGTTCTTCACAAAGGCTCAGGTCGATCAAGCAGTTCGGATGGAATCTGTCCGCATTGACTTCCACCATCGTGAAAGTTCCGCCTGCCAGATAATATCCGCCCGTTTCCTGCTGCAGCCCGATGGCTTCCGTTATATTTTTAGGACGTAATACTTTCATTTTATTTGCCCGCCTTATTCTTTTTAGGATAGTTCCGCAGGATCTCCACGCGGTCGATCGGCAATTTGTGGATATGCGCATCGGGAACGAGATCCGTTACCGCATTTGCGATCGCCGCTGCGATCGCCACAGTGGGTGCTTCCGCAACGCCCTTAATGCCATAGGGACCTGTGGGTTCGTATGCTTCGATGTTTTCGCTCGTCATATGCGGCGCATCCATCGCCGTCGGGATCACATAGCTCGCAAAGCTGTCTTCCAGCGCATTGCCGTCGCGATAGCGCATCTGCTCGGAGATCGCATATCCCGTGCTCTGCACGATGCCGCCGAACATCTGACCCTTTACCGATACGGGGTTCAGGATCGTACCTGCTTCCGTAACGTTATGGACTTCCAGAACGTTTACCGCACCGCTGACGGGATCGATCTTGATCTTCGCACCCTGCACGATAAATCCGTAGATCGTATGCACACCGAAGGAATCCAGCTCGTTTTCAGGGAAGACCGCATGTCCGACGCCGACTGCTTCGCCCTTTTTGATCTGCTTGACTGCCTCCAGCAGCGCATTGCCCGCGATATAGCTGGATCGGGATGCTGCAGTGGAGCTGCAGTCCTGCGTCAGCTCTGTATCCGCCATGACCATGGTGATCTTTTCGGGTTCGACTTCCAGCGCTTCTGCCGCGATCATGATAAGCGCGGTCTCACTGCCCTGACCGATATCGACAAGTCCGCAGCGCACTTCGTATCCGTCGTCTTTTCGAAGCACGGTTACGGTCGCTTGGTCGTTTACGCCTTTGCCGAAGCCTGCGCTCAGGAAGCCTGCCGCAAAGCCATAGCCGTATTCACCCGATGTATCTGCCTTTGCTTTTTTATAAAAATCAGACTGTTCAAAGCAGTTGATCGCATCCAGCAGACCGATGGTATGGTCCATCTTCTGCCCGATCGCACCGATATCGCCCTCCTTCAGGACGTTTCTGCGGCGGATCTCCAGAGGATCGATGCCGAGCTGCTTCGCCGCACGGTTGATCAGCACTTCGCTGCCGAAGCATCCCTGCGGTGCGCCGAATCCGCGGAAAGCAGATGCGGGCGTATTATTGGTATAGGAAAGATAGCCGTCGATCTTCGTATTTTCGATCAGATAAGGTCCTGCAAAATGCTCGGAGCCGAGGCAGAGCACGGAAGGACCGTATGCCGCATATGCACCTGTATCAAAGTAGATCCTGCCCTCGAATGCGAGGATCTTGCCGTCTTTATCAAAGCCCATCTTCGCATAGGCACGTGCGGAATGGCGCTTGAAGGATGCCTGCAGGCTTTCCTTTCGGGAATAGGTCATTCTGCAGGGACGACCCGTCTTCTGCGTGACGAGCGCAGGGAATGCCTGAATGGTATGCCCGTCCTTGCCGCCGAATGCACCGCCTACCACCGCAGCACGGGAAACCACCTTATCCTCAGGCAGACCCAGCACGCGGCAGAGCGTTGTTTTATCAAGGAATGCATTCTGCGTAGAAGAATACAGACAGAGCCTGCCCTGCTCATCCATATAGGTATAGGCAGCTTCCGTTTCGATATACGCATGCTCCTGCGGAGGAACTTCGAAAACATCCTCCAGCACCAGTGCGCATTTTTCGAAAGCTGCTGCACAGTCGCCTTTGCCGCGATGGAATTCACCGCAGACGTTTCCCTGCGCATGAACCGAAGGTGCATCTGCCTTCAGCGCATCTTCCGCATCCGTTACGGCAGGAAGCTCCTCATAAGTTACTTTTACTTTCTTCGCTGCGGCAAAAGCCTGCTCAAACGTATCCGCCGCAACGACAGCGATCGGCTCGCCGCAGAATCTGACCTTTTCATCCGCAAGCGCAGGCTGATCATCAAAAATAAACGGGATCATATTGCAGGCAAGGTCCTTTGCGGTATAGCAGAAAACATCCTGCGGGACCTCCGAGCAATCAACATTCACGATCTTCGCATGCGCATATTCCGAACGCACAAGGCATGCGTGCAGCATATTTTCTGCCGTATAGTCACCGGCATATTTCGCCTTACCGCAGGCCTTATTCGGAGCATCCACTCGCTTCATGCCTGTTCCGATCAATTTTGCCATAATCTGTCTTTCTCCTGAAATAGTTTTAATTAAAAGGATATTTTATTATACCATGCAGTCCACGGAAACACAAACACGGAAATCACTTCCGCCTTTTATCGCAGCTGCAGGAGCGCCTCCGCGGTATCCACATCCAT
>JAZRGP010000059.1:0-2331 GCA_045644225.1 Christensenellaceae bacterium
GCAACTGGCAGACCGTTTTACACGTTTGACGTGTCGCGAAGAGCAAAGGGCTTTGCCCGCATATGAAAAACCACCAGCTTGGCTGGTGGATGTTTATTGTTTGAAATTATTTCATGCAGATAAGGCATCGGTGTGCTTGAAAAATAATCGGAAGGGATGTAGAATTGTTCAATAACGGACAATTATCGGAAAGGCGTGTAAAAAATGCACTCTGACAGTAAACTGGGTACCGAGAAGATCGGAAAGTTGATGCTGAAAATGGCGCTGCCGTCGGTCGTCGCGCAGCTGATCAATCTTTTATATAATCTCGTCGACCGAATTTATATCGGGCATATCGAAGGCGAGGGGCAGATGGCGCTGACGGGGCTTGGGATATGCTTCCCGCTGCTGATGGTCGTATCTGCATTCAGCTCGTTTGCAGGCATGGGCGGTGCGCCGCTCGCAGCGATCGAGCTCGGCAAAGGCGACCGCGAAAAGGCGGAGCGCATCCTGGGGAATGCGGTATTTATACTGATCGCAGCTTCGGCGGTGCTGACGGGAGTTTTCCTTGTATTTAAGGAGCCGCTGCTCTATGCATTCGGTGCGAGTGCGAACACGATCGGCTATGCATCGGACTATCTCGGGATATACCTGTTCGGTACGATCTTTGTGCTGCTTGCGCTGGGGCTCAATGCCTTTATCTCCGCGCAGGGCAGAGCGCTGATCGCGATGCTTTCGGTTGCGATCGGTGCGGTGCTGAATATCATTCTCGACCCGATCTTTATCTTCACGATGGGGATGGGCGTGAAAGGCGCGGCGCTCGCGACGATCATCTCGCAGGGTGTTAGTGCGGTATGGGTCGTGGGGTTCCTGTTCATGAAGTCTTCTTCGCTCCGCATCCGTATCAGGATGATGCGTCCGCAGGGAGCGATCATCGGAAAGATCGCATCGCTGGGCATCTCTCCGTTTATTATGAACGTTACGGAGAGCGCCATCGTATTTGTATTCAACAACGGTCTGCTGACTTACGGCAATGATCTTTATGTCGGAACGATCACCATTCTGCAGAGTGTTATGCAGGTATGCGTAGTTCCCATTCAGGGCTTTACATATGGCGTTCAGCCGATCATCAGCTATAACTACGGAGCAAAGAACTATGACCGCGTGCAGGATACGATCAACCGCATGCAGCGCATCGTCATTCCGCTGATGGCGATCATATGCATTGCGGCATGCGTATTCCCGAAGACGGTCGTATCGATATTTACCGACGGTGCGGAACTCAGGGTGCTTGCTGCGGAGGTGCTGCCCGTATATCTTTGCGGGATGAGCATATTCGGCATGCAGATGTGCGCGCAGTCCGCATTCATAGGTCTCGGTCAGGCGAAGGTATCGCTGTTTATTGCACTTTTGAGAAAGGTGATCCTGATCATTCCGCTTGCGCTGCTCCTGCCGCGGATGGGTCTTGGTGTATGGGGTATTTATCTTGCTGAGCCGATCTCGGATTTCATCTCGGCGACTACATCGGGAGTTCTGCTGCGCAAATACCGTAGAAAGCTGCTGACGAAAGCGGAGGCAGCCGCATGATATATTCCGTATATTTCAGCCCGACCGGCAGAACCAAGATGGTCGCGAACCGCATCGCGGAGAAGCTTAAGGAGCTTTTCGGAAGTGAGTACCGCGAGATCGACTATGCCGATGCGAAAGTGCGCAGAGAGGGACTTAGCTTTGCGGATGATGATTTTGTCGTGTTCGGCATGCCGACCTATGCGGGGAGAGTGCCGAATCTGATCGCGAAGCAGATGGACAATATCATTGGTAATGGTGCAAGGTGCGTTCCCGTTGTGACTTTCGGCAACAGAGCCTTTGACGATGCGCTCGTTGAACTGAGGGATATCATGGTGAAAAGCGGACTTCTGCCGATTGCGGCAGGCGCTTTCGTAGGCGAGCATTCCTTTTCCTATACACTGGGTGAAGGCAGACCGAATGCGGAGGATATGTCGCTTGCGGAAAAGCTTGCGGAGCTTGCGTTTGTACGCAGGGACAGCAGAGCAGTCGTAACCGTATCGGGAACACCGCATCCCTATGGCGGATATTATCAGCCGCGGCTTTCGGATGGAACGCCTATCGACATGCGAAAAGTGAAGCCGAAGACAAACGATAGCTGTATTTCCTGCGGATACTGTGCGGAGATCTGCCCGATGCAGGCGATCGAAAAGGACGACCCGAAGACGGTCTCGGGGATCTGCATCAAGTGGGGAGCATGCATGAAGCGCTGCCCGAAGCAGGCTAAATACAACGACGACGCAGGCTATATCGCGCACAAGCTGGATCTGGAGAAGAATCAGGCTG
>JAZRGP010000060.1:0-5604 GCA_045644225.1 Christensenellaceae bacterium
ATAGGCATCCATACTCGTTACATCAACGGAGATTATTAGCTTACGAATTGTCTCTGTCTCTTCATCGCCATTCTCATTTATTACAGTTCGCTCTGTTTCCACGACATCCGTTGAATAACTAACCGTATTCATCTCGTTGAATATTCGCCGCAGGATCTCTACCTTTTCCGGTGTCACCTGCACTACATCCGTTGGAGTGTCAGGATCCATAGTTACAGACACAGAATATATAGCGATGGCATCGTTCCAGTTAACAGCAAAGTCGCTGTCACCGTCCATATCGCCGACATATTTTACTTCTACCGCATCATAATCACCGACAGATAAATCCGCTATTTTACCATCAATGGAAGATCTGAATTCTCCGTCTATGGTCTGTATTGCTTCGGTCATTGGTCTGGATCCATCTTCGGTTTCGTTGGATGCAAACACACCGCAGCAGGCGCAGACAATAAGCGCAATGACGCAGATCGCAACGATGACAATCACTGCGATCCAGCCACCTGCAGCAATCGCGGCAATAATGCCTTTTATTGCTGTGACGATTGCCTTAACAGCAGTGGCAATCGCCTTTGCCGCAACCTTCGCTGCCGTCGCAGCTGCTTTCGCTATCGCCTGCGCCGCTTTTGCCGCAGCCTGTGCAGCTTTCTGCGCAACATGACCGGCGGTCTTGGCTGTTTTTACAGTAGCTTTTGCAGTGGTATCAGCGGTCTTAACCCCGGCTTTTGTTGTCTTAACACCCGCCTGCGCCGTTTTCACAGTTCCTTTGCTGACGGTTTTTACCGTGCCTTTTCCCGCAGTTTTAACAGTACCTTTCCCTGCATTCCCTGCGGATTTCGTGACAGAGGTCGTGTGCGGTGGTGTGGTACGAACTGTTTTCATCCCATGATTCTGTGAAGCATGACTCTGTGGTTTGCTCACATTGCTTGTGTTCTGCGCGGGTTTCTGCGTTTTGTTTACACTGCTTGTGTTCTGAGCAGGCTTCTGCGGCGAGTCTGTCTTTGTTTTCGGCATATCTTTTTTCTGCTCTGCAATCTGTGGTTCATTATGCGAACGGATATAATTGTCCTTCATCTTAACGGATTCTTTCATATACTCCGGCTTTTCTTTTATACGGGTATCCCGAGTTTCTATCGTCCTCTCGGATCTTTCGGATGTCGTACTTTCCCGAGTATCCGCTTTCTGTTCCGTCTTTTCCCTTGTCTTTGTTTCCCGATGCTCTGTCCTTGGTTCAGGCCTTTCTTTTGCTGAATACTCCTGATTGGATTCTTCCTTGGACTCTCTGCGGTCAGGCTCATCTTTTTCTTTCGGCTTTTCTTGATTGAGCTTGTCCCGCAGCTTCTCAGTCGCTTTTTCTTTTATCTTCTGACCACCATCTCTGATGGTTTCCTTTGCCTTATACCCGGCAAACTCAGCACCCTCACTGAGCTTATCTCCGCCGTATTCTTCGGGAGCATCGGAACGGGAACGTTCTGCCGTTTCTCGCAGATTCTCCTTCAGCTTTTCTTTTCCGCTTTCAGATCCTCTTTGTATCAGGTGGTTCGGTTTATGTTTCTGCTTATGTTTTTTCAGTTTTCTCACCTCCGAAGCGAAGTACCGCCGCACAGTTCTTCTGTACGGCGGCATCCGTTATTTATGCCCAGACTTCCACTTCAGACGGTTTTGTGGTCATAAGCCCATACAAGGAATCCTTGGGGTAATTATCCATGAAGGGAACAATCGTGCTTCCGCATTTCAACAGCCCTCTTCCAGCCTCCACATTGGTGATGTAGGAAAGCTGGTTTTCTGAAATATTGAGAAGCTTCGCAAGCTCCATCCTGTCGGTCCCTGCCTGATTCAGCATAACGAGGAACTCGCTGTTGGAAAGCATAGTTCTCGCGGTGTTGCTCTCCAGCAGGTCAGAAACATTCTGCGTAATGCCGGTTGCGAACGCACCATATTTACGGACACGCTTCCAGAGGGTAAACAGGAAGTTTGCGGAATACTCGTGCTGGAACAGCAGATAGATTTCGTCGATGTAGATCCAGGTTTTTCTGCCCTGTTCACGGTTGCGGATCACACGGTTAAAGATGGAATCCAGGACGACCAGCATACCTACGGGAAGAAGCTGCTTGCCGAGATCGCGGATGTCATAACAGACAATGCGGCTGTTCACATCCACATTGGTAGTTTTGGCGAAAGTGTTGAGAGAGCCTTCGGTAAAGAGCTCGATTGCAAGCGCCACACTCTGTGCTTCGGGTTCGGGCTGGCGCAGCAGTTCTGCGTGGAAATCACGGAGCGTGGGTACTTCACCCTTGAAGCCGTGGCGGATGTAGTCCTTATATACCTTCGCCGTACAGCGGTCTATGATGCTCTTTTCCTTTGCCGAGAGTTTCCCTGCGCCGATGAGCTGTTCGCAGAGGGACAGCAGGAACTCGGACTTCAGTACAACAGGGTTTTCTCCGTCTCCGTAGCCGTCCGACATATCCAATGCATTGATATGGTTTCTGCTTGTTGCGCTGATATGAATCACTTCGCCACCGAGCCCATTTACGAGGGAATGATATTCTTTTTCCGGGTCGATGATAATAATGTCATCATTGGTGGACAGCGCAATGTTGGCGATCTCACGCTTTGCCGCAAAGGATTTACCCGAACCGGAAACACCAAGCACAAATCCGTTGCCGTTCAGCAATTCTTTACGGTTTGCAATGATCAGGTTCTTTGAAATCACATTCTGCCCGTAGTAGATCCCACCCGGCTCCATGATCTCCTGCGCCTTAAAGGGCATAAGCACAGCAAGCGCTTCTGTGGTAAGGGTTCGCAGCGCATCGATCTTACGAAGACCAAACGGCAGCACCGTATTCAGCCCCTCCGCCTGCTGCCAGTTAAGTGTTGTAAGCTGGCAGAGATGCTTTCTGGTGATAGACTGCAGGGTTTCGGTATCGCTGTCCAGTTCTTCCTTGCTGTCTGCAATATGCACCAAGGTAACAACGGCAAACATGAGCCGCTGGTCACGAGTGGTGAGATCGTCCAGCATCTCACGGGTTTCCTTGCGCTGCTGCTCCATGTCATACGGAATGACTGCGTTGAAGTTGTTGTTCTGGTTCTGTTTTCTCGTAAAGTTCGTGATATTGGTTTCCACGCCGAGGAGCTTATTCTGCATCTCCCTCACAGCTTCATCTGTGGGAACGGGGATCACGTCAATAGAGAGCATCAGGTTCTTCCCGAGCTCGGTCAGCTCTGCGATCATGGAGTCCTTGATATACGACGCATATTCTTTCAGGAACAGCACTCTGCCGTATTTGTTCCCCATGACGAAATGATCCTTCTTGAATTCGAAGGAATCGGGACAGATGTAATCCTTGAAGGAATGTCCCTTCTTCATGGTTTCGCGCAGATCGAAGCGGAAGTTTGTTTCCTCACCGATACGGTAGAAATCATGGAACACGCGCAGGCGCTCCGTCGCGGACAGTTCCTCGGTATATGAATCCAGGTGATTAAGATATGTGCGGATATCATTGGTAATTCGGGAAAAGAATGCGCGGGCTTCGTCGATATTTTTCTTGTGAACGCTTACAGTGATGTAGCGTTCCTGAATCACGCTGTTGGAAGAGCCCGTGACTTTCCCGAGGAGCATTTCATTGTAATCGCTGCGATATTCGTCCAAGCTATCTCCCTTTTCGGGGATAAGGATAGAGTTTTCGAACTCCCTCTTGTTGATCCTCTTGTTGTTTATGGTGATCTTTGTGGTTGCGCCTGTATCCAGCGCATTTAAGAGCTCGCTGTAGTCGAGAAACATTTCCGTCTTATCTGCTTTACTTGCAATGGCATAGTTGATGTCCGAAAAACGAATGCTCTTACTGAACTTATTCCCGACCTGAAAGATTCCGTCCGACCAGATACGGCGAATGGGGATCATGTCCTGAACGGACTTCGGCACTTCATATTTTTCCTTGTCCAGCTTCATCATGGTGTTTAAGGATTTAATCATGGATGAGCACCTCCTTTACGGAAGAATCACTCAGTATCTTTGCGTACAGATTGTCAGCTTTGAACATGAGTTTTTTCGGCATCAGGTACTCGGAACGGAGAAATGCCGCAAGAAACTTTTCTGCAGGCATTCCGTTATATTTGAAGAATCCGCACAGCGCAAAAGGCAGCGCAGCGAGGATGCACATCCAGCCGACTTCGCTTGTGCCGACAATATCTTTGAGCAGAAAATATACAGCAACTGCCACACCGACAGCCAGCAAAGAAAAAACGAACTGTCTCAGCGACAGTCCGAAGAAAATGGATTCTTGATAATCTTTGACTTCTTTATTGATACGAACTTCCATGTAGTTCTCCTTTCTGGAAAAATGATTACAAAAAGAAAACCCATGTTTTGTATAACATGGGTTTAGAATAAAGTTTTACTCTGATTTGGGGGTTCTCATAATGCTTCGTCGAACCATTCTTGTTGGATCCAAAAGTATTATGTTTCGTCCCTTTTTTATTGCATATTCTATGGTTGTTTTCGTTCCTCCTTCTTGACCGTTAAAAACAGCGATCATATTCGATGAATGATCCACCATATACCGATTCCGAAGTTGCATACAATCTTTCGTATAATGATCAGAAATAATTATCTTTTCGTCTGCATGGCGAAGAAGCTCTCTGTATCGTTCCTTATAATCTTCATTCCACATTTCCTCCTGACCAATGTGAGGTATGCAAGCAATAAGTCGAATATTCTGATATTCTTTCCGTAACTCAACAACGGTTTCTCCACACCATATATCTGTTCCTATTGCCATACCGCATAAAAAAGTATCAATTCCTTCCTCGATCTTTTGTTTTATCTCGATCATAATCCTGTCCTTTAACCGAACACACATTTCATGATTTTCATTAAAACCATATATTAGTTTCTGCGGTCTATGACCTGTAAAACATAATGACTTGTCCAAGCAATGCACCTCCGAATTAGCTATAGCATACTAACACTATACTGCTATAGCATTACTTATTGCAACCGCTCTCGTTGATGTATGTCTGCTATAGCAATAGTTATACTAAAGCTATGGAGGTAATCACAATGAATCAACCATTACGTATACAAATCGGCTCCCGCATTCGAGAAAGACGAGAATTTTTAAAGCTAACACGGGAAGAACTTGCCGAAAAATCTGAGCTCTCGTTTCAGTTTTTAGCCGAAATTGAGTCCGGCAAAAAAAGTATGACAACAAATACGTTGGCAAAACTCGTACCCGCTCTTGGTGTTTCTGCGGATTATCTCTTATTCGGTTCGACAGAAAAACCGGAACCAACCAAAATTGATATTATGCTGGCAAGCCTTACAGTAAGAGAAAGAAAATACGCAGAACAATTACTGTGTGTTTTTATAGAGGCATTATCGAAATAACCCCTATTCATAAACAAATACTTGCCTTTTTTATGAATTCAAGCTAACATAGCACAAACCAAAAACAGGAGGTATGTGTGATGTTGTTATATTGTGTTGTATTCATAATCTTTTTTGTTGTCTCTGTTTTTCTGCGCTTGTCTTCCGCCATTGGAATAATCATTCCCTTATCCTATGGACTTATCGCCCCTACCCTATTCTATGATTGGTTTCATACC
>JAZRGP010000061.1:0-3065 GCA_045644225.1 Christensenellaceae bacterium
GAACATATTGTTTTTTCACCAATTCAAGACGAAATTAAAAAGAATATGATTTCAAATTATAAACGAACTTTTCCGTCTGAATTATTGGAATTGCTCAGTTACATGAATGGAGCAGATTTATTTTGGACTGTTAAAATTATGGGAAAGAAACGCATACGAATTCCATTTAATCTCTTTTCGATTTACGGTATCCCATCAACATTAAGAGATGAGACCAAAATCGAACCTTTCAACATAATCGTTGAAGATCTGAACAGACCCGATGGAACTCCGGATAATTTACTGAAATTCGGTTCATATTATATGCCGAATGATTTATTAAACAGATTCGATTTATTCGCTGATACAGAATCAACTATCGTTTTTTCCGTCCAACACGATGCACCTCAATTTGATGTTGCAAACAAGTGGGAATCTATAGACAAATGCTTATGTGATATATTCGATATTTTATGTTCAAGTTCCACACTCCCTTAATAAAAACCAATCATAAATACAATATTTTTTTAACTCCGCAGGCGCTCCCGCGGGGCTTAAACCTTTTTGAAAAAAGGTTTAAGAATCCAAAAACTTTTAATAGTCAACTGCTTTGCAGTTGACAAGGATTATTATTATTATTGAATTAACCCATCTTTTATCAGGAGGAACTATTATGAATCATAAGGGCTATATCATACAAATCAATAAAGATATTTCCACCGTAAAAGAAATTCTGAAAAACCGTAAGATCCAATGGTTTTGGAATGAATTCCAGCCGCAATTCTTCAGCGAGAATCCAAATTTCATCCGTCTCAAGCCTGTCGCAGATAATATTTTTGTATACGACCCCTCTCTCCCGATCGTGGATATCACCTTATTTGCAGATAACGGAAAAACAAATCTTCATCTGACCTTTAAAGAACAAAATTATGTGAAATTTTACAGGATTTTCTGTCATCTGATCCCGATCTTCATCCTCGCTGTAATTTTTGCTTCTCCCGAAATCAAACCCACGTTTTGGGAAGTGTTGTGTCTGCTCCCGTTTCCATTGTATCTTATCGAACTGTTTTTGATTTCCAAAAAGAAAGGTATCATCAAAAAAATCGGTAAAAAAACGACGACCTTACCTATTTGTACGATCATAACAGCAATCATTGCTTTTCTGTTTGCCCTGATCACCAAAAACATCGATCTGCTCTTTTTGCTGATATCCGCCTTTCTTTTTCCCTTGCTATGCAGCCTTACCACGGGAACATTTTCCAGACTGTCTGTCAGATCGACCATCAAGAGAATCACAGATTTATTGGAGAATGATCTGTAATAACACCAAAAAGCACTGCCCCTCAGCAGTGCTTTTGTTTTGATCAATTTTCCCATTAAAATATCTGCGCAGCAGATATTTGTATCGGGTGCAGGGGCAGCGCTCCTGCCGGGGAGTTTGAGGGCGAGCAGCCCTCAAAGAAACCTGCGATAAAACTCCCTGTGCTTCTCCTGCACCTCCAGCAAATGATCCGCCAGCTTATGCGCCTCTGCGAATGCGTTTTTGTATGCCTCTCCGTCGCGGTGCATCTCCTTCTCCGCCATGTCCATGCCCTTGAGGATCATGCGCGACATGGTATGCTCGTCGTTCTTGTTCCATGCAAGGCGCATCTTTGTCGTCATGTGCAGACCCATGCGTGCCTCTGCGGAAAGCTCCTCGGGGATGCCGCCTTCAGCGATGATGCCGTCTGCGGCTTTCTGCGCGATGTCCTTGTAATCCCTCTGCGTCTCCATCAGCTTATCAAGAAACTCTTTGTCGTCGCACTTTTTCATCATCTCGTCGATCGCATCGATGCCCATGTGCGCGCCGTTGCGGATCTCGTCATAGAGCTTATGTGTTGCGGTTTTTTCCATACCGACCTCCTGAATAATATCTTTTCAGGTTCAGTATGCCTTTTTTACGCGCTTTTTAGCCATGGGCTGCTCTTTTTTTGCGAGGAGTTTCCCGAAGATGATGCCCGTCAGCATGCCAATGACCACTCCCATCGCGAGATCCGCAAACAAAAGCAGAATATCTCCGAACCGACCTTCGATCAGCGAAAAAGTCAGATATCCGAGGACGATATAGATCCCTCCCGCAAGTCCGCCTGCGAGTGCCTGCCGCTCCTTTGCCCCTCGCGATGCCACGAACGCACCGACAAAGATCGACACGATCTTGATCGCCTGATTCAGCGCGGAGATCGTCTCATCCGTGATCGACGTTCCTTTCACTGCGACCGCAAGGATCAGCACGGAAAACACCGTAACGAGCAGTGCCGCCAGCGCACCCTTCAATGATTTGAATTCGTATTGCTTCTGTTTTCTTTTGACAGCCATATCAAGCTCCTTTGATATCAATTCTCTATCAGATATCTATGCTTTTCGCGCCGGGATCATTCTTTAACAGTTTGTAAATCTTCCCATTTCCCCGAGAATTTTTTTATGTTGTGTGATATCATGCAATCGGGAGGATAAACAACATGAAAAAAATCATCATTTTATCACTGATCTTTATTCTGCTCCTATCGCTCGTTTCCTGCGGAAAGCCCGAGGAAGAACCCGTGCAGATCGGCAATCCGTGGGTGGATTACGACAGCCTTTCCGATGCGGAGGATGCCGTCGGATTCCGTCTCGGTATGCCTTTGGAAATAACCGGCGGTTTCATCGCAGAGGAATTCCGCGTTATGAATAACGAGCTTCTTGAAGTCGTTTACCGCGACGAAGAATACGAAGTTACCGTAAGAAAAACCAAAGGAGAAGATCAGGACATCAGCGGTGTTTACGGAGAAGACGGCAATCTTGATCTCATCTCTCTTAATGGCTTTTCCTATTCCATCTACGCACCGAATGGCTACTGGGGCGATTCCAACGAAGATTTCCTCAATGCAGTCCGTGCTTCCGAATAATAACAAAAAATCCCTCTTTCCATGAAAGAGGGATTTTTTTGTCTCTTAACAGTATCCGAACCTTAGTTCTGGAGATCTGCTGCTTCGACTTCAGCTGCTTCTACAGTAGAGATCGCGCCCTTAGCGAAAACGATCTTTGTCTTGTCGGAGCTTGTTTCGATT
>JAZRGP010000062.1:0-1634 GCA_045644225.1 Christensenellaceae bacterium
GTTAACAGCCTTTCTCTCCTCGCTGACGCAGCGGAAAAAGAAGGCAAAGTGGATTATCTCATTATCTCCGCACTCTGCGACAGATCCTTCGAGGGCAAGAACCTCGCAGAGCTCACAACAGAGGAATACAAGACATGGAAATACTATGCGCTCCGTCAGTTCTATGAGATCAGCGCAACTTTCGTCAAAAAGATGGAAGAACACGGCGGCAAGGTCCTCGGCGTGATCTCCGAAGCAGGCGTTGTTCCCTCTTTCGGAATGTGCATGAACGGCGGCGCAGGCGCGGCTCTCGCGATGGGTCTGCAGTGCATGGCAGCGGAATCCATCGAGCTCGGCATCTATACGAACACTGTCGCGATCGGCGGCACAGACGGTGCAGACCGCTTCATGAGAGACGATGAATCCTATCTGCTTCACGTTCCTTCCAAGGCGCTCATGAGCGAAGAAGAGATCGCTGAGAAGATCGCAGACATCCTCATGATCACAGACAAGAACATGACAGGCAATATCATGACTGTTGACGCAGGCTTCTCCTGCGCATATATGAGAGAGTGGTGACGAGTATGGTAAAAACTGATCTTACAGGCAAGGTAGCACTCGTATCCGGCGGCACAGGCGGCATCGGCAGCGTCATCTGCGAGACACTCGCAGCAAACGGCGCAACGGTCTACATCACAGGCAGAAACACAGAAAAAGGCAACGAAGTCCGCAACAACACCATCGAAGCAGGCGGCAAGGCATATTTCGTAAAATGCGACATCTCCGTGGAAGATGACGTCAAGGCACTCTTCGCAGAGATCGAAAAGCAGAGCGGCGGCGTGGATTTCCTCATCAACAACGCAGGCGGCAATATCGCACTCGAGCGCCGCGGTCATGTTCAGGATTATCACGACGATGCATGGGATGAGACCATCGATATGTGCATGGACGGAACATACTTCCTCACACGCTATGCATTCCCCTACATGAAGGAACACGGCGGCAGGATCATCAACGTCGGCTCGGTTACAGGCTTCCGCATGGGTCTCAGAAATCAGGCTGCATACAACGTCACAAAGGCAGCGATCCACAACATGAGCCGCTGCAGCGCATCCGAGCTCGCTCCCTATCACATCACGACCAACTGCGTGATCCCCGGCTCGACATGGCACAAGAACTTTGCTGCGATGCTCCTCAAGGATCCCGCAAACAAGGAAAAGTTCCTCTCCCATATCCCCGTTGGTGAAGCAAACACACCCGAAGATATGGCTGCGGCAGTCATGCTCCTCGTCTCCGAAGAAGGCGCACGCATGACGGGCATCCTCTTGAACGTCGACGGCGGCTGGGCAGCAGGTTTCTGCAAATAATCTTATCCAAAAATCAAAAAACCACCACGGAATCGTGGTGGTTTTATTTTGTACTACTATATCAAAAACACGATAGCAAAAGCTATTTTACGCATCGAGCGTCCAACCGTGGTCTCCGTGGTAGATCATCAGCTTTGTCATGCCGCCATCGATGCAGATGTTCTCTCCTGCGATAAATCCTGCCTTATCAGAGCAGAGAAACAGCACCATATTCGCAATATCGAGCGGGTTTCCGACTCTGCCTGCAGCCTGCTGCGTCGCATCGGGACCTTCATAGACCGTATATGC
>JAZRGP010000063.1:0-8112 GCA_045644225.1 Christensenellaceae bacterium
CCAGGACATCAAGAGTGCCATGGGCTACATCCGCGATTTTGTGGAGAATGGCGGAACGTATATCCTTCTGCATGACGAAGCGGAGTATGACGAGTCTCTCGGCTCTATCCGCTATCCCGAGGCAGATATGCCGCAGCTGAATGCGCTCGTGAAGGGATTCGGGATGCAGCTCGGCAAGGGAGTTATCGTCGGCAAAAATGCCGGTGAAACGGGATTCCGCAATACCGTGATCGAGGTGGCTTCCGCCGATGGAAATATGCCTGACGCGGTATTCAGCGAGGCAACGTATATCGGGGAGTTCCACAGCGCGGACTATACTGCCGTTCCCTTGCTCGTATCTTCCGAAAACTGCGAACTGCAGTTCGGGGAAGAGAGCAGAAGAAGATCCGCTGAGAAGCCGCCGTATACCGTGGCGATGATCTCCGCAGGAACAAAGGGCTGCGCGGCGGTCTTCGGAACATCTTCCTTTATCAGCGATACGGAGCTTTCCGTATTGGGGAACGAACTGCTGATCGACCGCGTGCTGGAAGGCTCCGCATCGGATCATCCGCAGGGCGTCGTTCCACCGAAGCGCGTGGAAACGGACGAACTGAATATCAATTCCATGCTCGTGAAAACAGTCCTGACGGGCTTCGTACTGCTGATCATCCCCTGTGGGATCCTCGCAGCAGGTATCGTGACGGTGCGCCGCAGAAAACAGAACGAAGAGCTTCGTGAGATCGACTGACAGATAAAAAAGCACTCTGAAAAAGAGTGCTTTTTCTTTGCGAAAAAATATTCTTTTGTCATATTGAAAAACCTTCGGGCAGATGTTAGCATAAATGTACAAACACAATATATAGTGTTTGCTAATAATGTTTTACAATATTCGACACAATATGTATGATAATTTGCAGAATGGAGGAAAATTATGTCGAACAAGATGAAGGTGATGATCGCAGAGGATAATAAAGCACTTGCAGAGCAGATCAGAGAGCAGCTCGACCGCTCCGAGGAGTTTGAAGTATGCGGAGTTGCGAGCGGCGGAAGAGACGCAGAGCGGATGCTCATGGAGGGAACGGCGGATATCCTGATCATGGATCTGATCCTGCCGGATGGAGACGGATTCTACCTGCTGGAGAAGATCGCATCGGGAGACCTGCCGAAGACTCCGATCACGATGGTGGTATCCTCGATGCGGCAGGAGAGCATCATAGCGCGTGCGCTGGCAATGGGTGCGCAGTATTATATGGTCAAACCCGTCAGCAGCGACCTTCTTTACCGCCGCCTGCTGGATCTCGCGGACTTGAAGCAGCCGCCCATCGCGCGGGCAGTTCCGTCTGTCCGTAAACGCTCTCTGGATGAAAAGATCACGAGCATCTTCCTTTCGATCGGCATCCCCGCGCATATCAAGGGTTATCAGTTCCTGCGCGAGGGCATCAAGATGGTGATCGACCGCCCCGACAGCATCTCCAGCATTACAAAAGTCCTCTATCCGGGGATCGCAGAGCGCTTTGAGACCACGCCAAGCAAGGTCGAGCGCGCCATCCGCCACGCAATTGAGGTCGCATGGACAAGAGGCAGGATCGAGAACATCAACGAGATCTTCGGTTACAACATTTACAGCAAAAACGATAAACCCACCAATGGGGAGTTTATTGCGCTGATTGCGGACAGGCTGATCCTCGAGAAAACGGCATAATAAAAGGCTTGTTAAATTGAAAACACCGATCAATTATTGTTGATCGGTGTGGATTAAGCCGATAAACTTTTTTCTTTACCCCTACCTATTTTCAGAATTTATTGGGTCGAAAATAGGAGGGGTTTTATGTTTGAGCGGAATTTAGAGTTTAACTGGCAGATTGAGGAATTTATGCTTTATTGCAGAACAAGACAATTAAGAGAAAAGACCATGGGAAGCTATGAGCAGACGCTGAGGCTGTTTGAAAGATGGTGTGCGGAACAGTTAGAGATTACGACTGTGGATAAGGTGTCAGAGAATGTGATACGCCGATACATTGTTGATTTGCAGGAAAGAGGGAAGTATTCTTTTTATGCAGATGAAGCAGCAAAGCAGACAAACTGTCCTGACCGCCGCCGCGATTTTAGAAAGCCAATCAGTGTCTCAACAGTCAATAATTATCTTCGCAATCTCAGAGTGTTCTTTAATTGGTTGGAAAGTGATAGGGCGATAAAGAAAAGTCCCATGAGAAAAGTTCGTCTGCTGAAATACAACAGGCAATCCAAAGAATATATTTCCGACGAGGATTTCCGCAAGTTGCTTCATCATTTGGACAGATCATATTTTCCTGAACATCGGGATTATACGATGATTATTTTGATGTTCGATACTGGGATGCGTTTGGGAGAGTGCAGTTGTCTTTTAATGAGTGATCTTGATCTTTATACGCGAAAAATTATGCTGCGCGCGGAGGTTACCAAAGGTCGGAAAGACAGAGTTGTATACTTTTCCGCAAAGACTGAGAAGATCCTGCGGCGATGGATCCAGTTTAAGGACAGATATGTTAATACGGAGTATTTGTTTCCTGTAAAGAATTCGGGAGCTTGCGTTACGGTTGGGGGCTTTGAGGGGAACTTCAAGAAGTATATGACGAGATCGTCTTTGAATCCGAATGTTTCGCCGCATTGTCTGAGAAACAATTTTGCAAAGAGATGTCTGATGAACGGAATGGATATCTATACGCTCAGTAAGATATTGGGTCATTCAAGTGTGACTGTAACGGAACAGGCATATCTTGATCTGAATGAACTTGATATTGGAAAACGCTATCAACACTTTAGTCCATTTTCTTCAATATAAAAACAACTTCCGAAGAACTTGCTAACATCTTTTAACAACTTTCAAAGAACTTGAAAACGACTTTGAATATTATTTTTCAAAGTCGTTTTCTGCTTTTCTTATGGCTGCCTCTATTTCTTCGGTAGTTCTATAATCGTGAGGAATCCAGTTGTTTACTTCCTTAAATAATAATGGGAGTTTGATATTACAAACATCATCATAAGAATAATCTGCAAAAGAAGTAATGTCGATCCCCTCGGTTTTTATAGAATCATCAGCATTGAGATACAATAATAATCCGAGTGGCTGATAGACTATTTCGCTTAGAAGGGTTACTTTGTTTGTTTTAATATCCAACAATCCCGTCATTCCTGAATGCCGACAAGTTGTACTCGTTGTAAAGTAAGCACAGATTTTATATCTATTTTTATCTATTCCAATTGATTCTTTATTTAAGACAAATTCTCGTAGATCATCTAATTTTGTGTCTGGATTAACTGAGCAAAACATAGAAATAATCTGTTTGATAATACGCAGAGGATACATATTATAGAATTCTACGCAATTAAAATTGTTGTCGAGGTTGCTTGATACTACTTCCATGGAGTTTTTGCAAAATGATAATAGGCATCTCCATACCACGAACCAGTATTTTCATTACAAGACTTGCATAACGAAAACACCCCCAACCCTTTTTGTTGATTAATATAAGGTAAAGGCTGTTCTTGTATTGGAAAATGTCGTTCAGATTGTAAAATAGTTTCAAGTGTTATAGTTTTAGCGGGTGACGAATTAAATGCAGATCTCGGCGGAATATGTTCAAAAGTTAACTCTGTCTCTTTTCCGCACAATGCACATTTTCCTATATGTTTTTTATAAATAGTGTCTATGTTTTGCTTCAACCAAAGTTCCTCTTTTAATATTGTTTTGATATTTTATTCAAAAACTCTTTCATACCCTTAACGGCATCTTTGGGCGAAAGAATCTTTGCTTTGTCGCCGAACCGACATACCCAAGCGTAAAACTGATCGCTGATTTCCACTTCTGCAGAAACGGCGAAATGATCTTCGCCCTCTTTCCGATACATCGCACTCTTTGTACCGAATCGGTCGATTACCGCATCGAGCAAATTGTTGGTAAAACGGATTGTGACATCGCGTTTCTCGCCGCCGAACATGGAGAATGCACGCTGCGTGTAGTTATCCAAGTCGATCCCACGAAATCTCCAAGGACTTTCTCCTTGTTCATCAAGAATACTGACAGATTTCATTCTGTCTACGCGATAGGTTCGCATTTCCTGAGTACGATCATCAAAAGCAATTAGATAGTAATACCCATCATTTATGACAAGACGGAACGGCGTGACCTTATAAGTTGCTCCGCTTCGGCGTTCTACCTGAGCATTGACATCATCGATTGTGTGTTTTAGGTACTTAAAGCTAATTTTCTTTGATCTCGAAAAATTTCTGTTTTTCACACTCGGCATCGCGGCGTAGATCGTACTGATGATGTTCAGAGTGCCTTTCTGCGTGGTTTTTACTCTGTCTGTGAGATAAACTTCCTGCTGAAGCAATTCCGCCTGATAGATGCTGCAAAACTCTCCAATCGTCTCAACGAGATCTTTCGCTTTGGCGGCGGAGATAAACTTTGCGGCATGAACACATTCTGCCAAGATGCGGAGATCGTCAAACTCAAACTGACGCGACATCAGACGATATCGCTCTCCCTGACCGCCGCTGATATCCATCTCGAACTTATCACGCAGAACTGCGATATCTCTGTATATCGAGCGGCGTTCCGCTTCAACGGAACACTCTTCGCGGAGGTAGTCCACAATCTCGCTGGCGGAGACGGGATGATCTTCGTCAGAGTTCTCCAAAAAGAACTTCGCAACATATAAAGTTTTCAGTTTTTGGTTTTCGGATTTGGGCATAGTGTTCTCTTCTATTTTCGGGATGAGTTCTAAAGCAGAAGAGATTAGTTTCTTCTACTATTACTTTTTTCTTTAGCTTCTTTTTATTTTGGAAATATGCAGTGCTTTTATTATAGTATAACATAGCAATGGGAAAGATAACAGAGGTCGTTATGGCGTCACTTGAATTCTTGAAACAGATATGATACCATGTATTTATAATACGGAATTTTATACTTTACTTAGAGAGCTTTTTAACTTCACGTGGCATATTTTTTATTATTGCTTATATTATTGGGGAAAGAAGATGTAAATTATGGAACATATCAAATCCATGTTATTTTTGCATGACTTAGAAATTGAATTGCACAAAGAAATGCATAAATTCGAACAAGAACTTCGTAACAGATGGGCTAATCTACCTGTAATTGAAGCAAATACAATATACCATGTCTGTCCCTATTTTGAGGACATTGATAATTACTTTGAAAAAGGGATAATGCGAATAGCGAATATTGCATGTCGACAATATCGTGATTTTTCGGGTCAAAGCAAGGAGCTTTCATGGTATTCAATATGTAATGATTATTCCGATGTGCTTGAGGAGCTTTGCAAGCCGTATATCGATGCTTTCGAGGCTGTTTCCTCAAAAGGATTAGATAGATTGAGAGAAACTAGAGCTAAACTAGAAAGCGCTTCTTCTGGACGCTCGTATGGTTATATAACAAATAGTTTCAGTTTTGCACTTATGTGTGAAACGTTTAACGCAATTTCTGGAGCTTTAAAAGCGGTTGAAAATGATAACCTTGCTTGGCAAAGTGCTACTGAACCTCAAAGAAGAATCCATAACCAATTATCTACTTTATGGAGTAGGAATTATAACAAAGTATTTATGGAAAGGGTGTGCGCTGAAAACAAGGCGGTTATATCAGCAATTATTGAGAATTTTGCGTTGTCTTTTCGATATACCTACGATTATTATCTCGAAGTTAAGAAATCCGCTGAATTTGCAAATGCACTTCAAATGCATCAAAAGGCTCAAAAAGAGCAAGAGAAACAAAAGAGACTTAATAAGCAGCAACAGAAAAAACTATATATAGAGCAATTAAATGAGGAGATCAATGCTGCAGACATAGAACTTTCAAACCTTGGATTGGCTATTTGGGGAGAAAAAAGAGCTAAGAAGAAAAGCCTTGAAGAAAAAAAGGCTTTACTGCAAGCAGAGTTGCGGGCAATAGAAAACCCTCTTCCTTTACAGTCAACATATATAGCATATCTTTCTCATAATTCAAGTACATATAATGCTTTTATGGGAAATAACGGTTTTTGGTATAACAATTGGTATAACAATAATAGCAAAGAACGTTGGCGGTTTGAGTATAGTGAAAAGCACGGTGATTATGTAGCATATACGCCACAAAATCGACCATTGTTTACATTAGGTCAAGGTTTTCTTCAAAAATATGGTCGGTATAGAAAAATCGAAGCAAAATACGAAGGCTGCCCTAGTGATAATTATCGGTTGCAAGTTGCTGAAATGGAATGGTCTCTTTTTGAAATAAAAGAATAAAACAGGGAGCGCGTGCTCCCTATTTTAATTTTCTATAAAAGTGGTGTATTTATAAACCGTCGTCCTGCTCATTTTACAAACCCTCGCAAACTCCGAGAGGTTAAGTTGCCCATTTTTGTAGGCAGGATAATGTCTGAAAAAGATTGCAGGAATCTGATCTTGCGTGAGCTGAGGTCTGCCGAGTTTCACGCCCTTTGCTTTTGCGTTCTGCATCCCCGATCGAACACGATCCCTGATGATGCGTAATTCCAGTTCAGCGAACACACCCGACATCTGAATGAATGCGTTGGTCATTGGGTCGATGTGTCCTGCGGTGCAATCGACTGTGATGCTGCCGACGATGGAAAGACGCAATCGTTTCTGTTTCACGATCTCGATAATGTCGCAGAGTTGCTTTGTGCTTCTCGCCAGTCGCGATACTTCCAAGGTGAGAATGGTATCGCCGCTCTTGGCGGCGTCCAGTATAGCGGAAAGCTGCTCCTTTACTGGGGAATCGCCATGCTCATATTCAAGGAAGATCTGCTCCGCACCTGCGGCTTTCAGTTCTCGCACCTGACGATTGATGTCCTGTTTATCCTCGTTTGTGCTGCATCGAGCATATCCATAAATCATGGCTCAGATCTCCTCTCCTGCACAGTTGCCATCGAGTGTGTAAAAGTTGCGATGATAATCTCCCAAGATATCCAAAACGAATTTTGCACCAAGCCGAAACGCTTCCACAAAAGTTTCTTCCTCTGCGATCCCAAACAATTCTGCTGACAGTTCGTGATATGCTTCGAGATTCTTTTTTCCGCTTTCGCTCAATTCGGCGAGCAATTTATCTTCTTCCTCGCATAGTTGATTCAGAATTCTATTATATTTGCTGCCTTTTTTGGTGTATCGTTCACTGGGCGAGAGACCCTCTCGCCACAGTTTATCTATAATCAGCATTTTCATTCTCCTTTCACTCTGCCAAGATCATTTCTTCGTCGCAGTCCATGCAAGCGATTCTGACGATCTTCGTCGCTCTGACGCTCATTCCGCAGCAAGGGCAAACATATTTTCTGCTGCTTGATGGTTTTCTTGTGGCGGTGTCCGTTGTGCCGGAGTGCGTCCCTGTTCCTGTCACTCTGAAAGTCGTGAACTCGTTGCGATTGATGAGGATGTCAGAAAGTTCGTTTTTGATTACAAAGTCGAGAAGCGTCTCGTTGGGCTCTGTGATCGCCCATCCATATTTGGGGCTTCGCTCAATCAAAAGTCCTCTCTGCTCTGCTGCGTCTTTGAAATGCTTGTTGTGATAGGTGTTCCCTCTGCTGCAATCCTGCACGCCATTCTCATAGTTGAAATAATGCACCATTTCATGCAGCAGCGTCGCTACAACATTTTCGATGGGGCGAGCGAGCGTTCCCGCTCCGATGTTGATCTCATGCGTGCTGCCGAGTTTGGAGATCCATGTGTCATCTCTCAGGGAGAAATGTCCATAGGCTTTCGGTGTGGATTGAATTGTGATCGTCGGTCTTGAAAGTGCATTTTCAAAATACTCTTGATTCAGAAGATCAAATATTTTATTCAAGTATCCTGCAACTCTGTTATAACTTGTAAGCTGTTTCATACATCTTTTCTCTCTTTCTTGATTTTAGAGAGTGGGCAAGTTATAATGATCTTGCCCACTTCTTTACTGTTGGGGGCTTGGCTCTTTGCCTGTTGCTTTGGACGGCGTTTAGGCAAGGGGCTTTTCTTATGCGATGGAGAAGCGTTTGCTTGCGACTTGCTTTGTGAACTCTTTATACAGATCGTTGTGTTCTTTCTTAAAGGCTGTCGTGTCGAATCTGTTGCTGAGAACTGAAGTCCATCTGATGATATACGCTCCTG
>JAZRGP010000064.1:0-1040 GCA_045644225.1 Christensenellaceae bacterium
AGGTCTATGCGATGTTCGAACAGTCGGGATATGAATGTCCCTCGATCAAGGAGAACAACCGCAAGCTGATCTTCGAGAACGAAGAAGCAGGCGTCAGATATTTCTGGGTAAAGCCCTCTGACGTTGCGATCTATGTAGAACGCGGCGCGGCGGATATCGGCGTAGCAGGCAAGGATATCCTGCTTGAGTATCAGCCGGATGTATATGAACTCCTCGACCTCGACCTCGGCAAATGCCGCATGGCGGTCGCTGCGAAGACGGGTTTCTACTATCACCGCGACAGAACACTGCGCGTTGCGACGAAGTTCCCGCGGATCGCGAGTGAATATTACGCATCGCAGTGCAGAGATATCGACATCATCAAGCTCAATGGCTCCATCGAGCTTGCGCCCATCCTCGGGTTATCCGATGTTATCGTGGATATCGTGGAGACGGGAACGACGTTAAAGGAAAACGATCTTGTGCCGATCGAGACCATCGTGCCTATCAGTGCGCGCCTCATCGCAAACAAGAGCAGCTATAAATTCAAGTATGACGCGATCGATAAGCTCGTCGCGGCAACAAGAGAACAGGTGGAAAACAAATGATCAAGATATACCGTTACGGTGAAGTTTCCAATGATGAGATTTTTGCAAGAGGAACTTCTGCCGCAAATGTAGAAGATAAGGTTGCGGCGATCATCGCAGACGTCCGTGCAAACGGCGATGCTGCGCTCAAGAAATATGCCGCGATGTTTGATAAGGCGGAGCTCGATGCACTGGAGGTTTCCGCGGAGGAATTTGAAGAGGCGATGGCTGCAGTGGAGCCGCAGTTCCTCGATAT
This sequence comes from Christensenellaceae bacterium, assembly GCA_045644225.1. Taxonomy (GTDB): domain Bacteria; phylum Bacillota; class Clostridia; order Christensenellales; family Christensenellaceae; genus JAZRGP01. The sequence continues at coordinate 823 of JAZRGP010000064.1, forward strand.
CATCCGCGAAGCTGCGGAGAACATCCGCGCTTTCCATCAGAAGCAGGTCAGAAACAGCTTTATCATCAGCGAGAACGACGGTATCATCATCGGTCAGAAGGTCATCCCGATCGAGAAGGTCGGTCTGTATGTTCCCGGCGGAACTGCGGCGTATCCCTCGACAGTATTGATGGACAGCATTCCCGCGAAGATCGCGGGCTGCGGAGAGATCGTCATGG
>JAZRGP010000065.1:0-6380 GCA_045644225.1 Christensenellaceae bacterium
TCTGCGAACTGTCTTAACATCACAGATTAACAACCTTGATGAAGAAGAATGCAAGATTGCATATGAAATCATCAGTCGTATTGTTCCTATGATTCGGCAGCAATCCTTAAGCAAAAAGTAATCTGAGATCATTTTTCTCAGATTCACTTTTTTAATGTGCGTTTTTTTACACCATCATCTCTTAAAAAATATTTGTTTTTGAACCATGTGTCAGTATCTTGACTTGTGGTTTGTTTTTTTACCTTTCTTTGCACATATAGTTTTTTCGAGGATTAAACTTTCAGTTTTTCCTCAATGATATATCCACCGCCGAAGATGATTTCCAGCTTTCCATCGGGATACACTTTGATGCATTCTATCATCTGTCTTACGATGGAGTCATCGTATTGTAAGTGGTTTTCTTTTCGCTCGTCGATAATGCTTTCGATTTGACTCAAACGGTCTTGGGTATCCGTGGCTGCGGATTGACTCTGTTGGATGGCTGCGATACGGCTTTTCATCAGCTCTATTTCAGCGGATATTTCCTTGAACTCTGCTTCGTGCGTTTCGATATCTCCGCCGTTTTTAATACTTTCCTCTACCAGCTCCAGCATCTTTTTATTAAGTGCCTCTATCTTTCGGGTTAAGAGGTCGATTTCATCTGTGCTGCCGTTTAATCCGAGGGCATCGCTGATGGTGGCTTTCATAAGTGCAAGGTATGTGACACCGTCCTCTGCGTTGAATCTGTTGAGCGCCCTGACGATTGCTTCCTGCAGTAATTCTTCATCTACGGTTGGCGACTTTTTGCAATATTTGGTGCCATAGTCCAGTCTGCTTACGCATCGCCAAACCACTCGTTTTTTTCCATTCCTTGCCCATGTGCAGCGTCTGTACTTCGTACCGCATTCACCGCAGATAAGAACATCCGACAGTGCATAACGTGAGTATTTTCCCGATGCGGTGATGGATGTTTTCTGTGATGCGGGCGTCAGCGTTTTTCGTCGTATCATTTCTTCCTGTACCTTGTTGAAGGTTTCCCTTGATACGATACCTTGGTGGTTATTCTGCACATAGTACATGGGGGTATCACCCGTGTTCTTCTGCCGTTTCTTTGCGATGCAGTCAACCGTTACGGTTTTCTGCAGGATGACATCTCCGCAGTATTTTTCGTTGGTGAGTATATTGTTGACCATCGGGACACTAAATGTCAGGTTCTTTCCCGGTACTTGGATATTCTCGGATCTGAGGATCGCAGAGATTCTCTTTACTGTTTCTCCGGAGAGGAACATCCGATAAATTCTTTCTACGATGACTGCTTCTTCGGGGACGATTTCCGGATTTCCGTCTTTTCCTTTTCTGTATCCCAGGAATTTGCTGTACATGAAGATTGCATCGCCGTTCTCGAATTTCTTTCGGAAGCTCCATGTTATGTTTTTGCTGATACTCTCGGATTCAGCCTGTGCGAAGCCTGCATATATGACGAGGAACAATTCGCTGTCGATCTGGAGGGTATCTATATTCTGTTCCTCGAAATAGATGCCGATGCCTTTGGACTTGAGGAGTCTGACATAGTCAAGGCAGTCGACGGTGTTTCTTGCGAAGCGTGATACGGATTTGGTGATGATGTAGTCTATCTTTCCGTTGAGACAGTCGTTGATCATCCGTTTGAACTCCGTTCGCTTATTTACGATGGTTCCGCTGATGCCCTCATCTGCATACAGTCCTGCGAACTCCCAATCCTTTCTGGCGGCTATCATTTCTGTATATGCCTTCTTTTGGTTGGTGTAGGAATTGAGCTGTTCCTCACTGTCTGTGGATACACGGCAGTATGCGGCGACTCGCTGCTGTCGATGCCGCTCTTTATCTACGACAAGGGAGCGTTTCGGCTCGATGACGGTGACGATTTTTTTAGGGATCTTGACGACTTCCATTGTCTTGACTTTCAACCTCCGTTCCTGTTTTGGTGTGCAGTGTTACTTTCCCGTAACTGTCCAGTGTGATATATTCCATAAGTTCCATGAGATACCCCAAGTTGAGTTCGTCCTGATGCTTCATCATCCGCACTCTCTTTTTTGCTATCGCGGCTATGATGGTATTTCGGTTGTTGCTGCATCGGTACAGCTCTTGGGCGATCTCGATGGTTTTTTCTATGATGTATTCTTCGCAGGGAGCATCCCGTTCCAGCTCTCTGCTGATATCGTTGTTTAATTCATTGAGCACCTGCGATTGAATCGGTGCTTGAGTTGCTGTTGGAGTGAGTAAGTGTTCATTTGTGATGATTCGGTTGACGAGGATGTTTATGTTTTCAAGGAGCTGCTTATCGGGGATTCGTATGCTGAATCCACATTCGGGGTTTGTGCAGTGCCAGCTTTCTCGTATTTTGAGGGCGTTCTTGGTTCTTCGGAGCATTAGACTTCCGCACTGTCCGCATCGGATATATTTCTTTATTTCGAGGACGTCTTTGCTTTCTTTTTGAAGCTGTTGTATTTGACGTGATGATTTCAGCTGCGATGCTTGTTCATAGGTTTCTGTGTCGATGATCAGTTCATATTCATCGTCGCCGGTGTATCTGGCATTGTCTATGATTCGGGCGATTCGAGCTTTATCCCATACCGCAGTCTTTTCCGTATACGGTATTTTCATTGCTGTGAGGACATCCGCAATATCCTTTAGGGAATCTCCCTGCAGGTATGCTTCGAAGATTCTGCGGACAACCGCTGCTTCGTCTTTCTCTATTACCGTTTTTCCGTTTTTTACGGTATAGCCGAATGGGATAAATCTCGTCTTTTTCATCTTCTGCTCCTTATATGTTTTCCGTGAACTTTAATCCACCAAGGAATGTCACTGTCATCTCGTTTTGCTTGTTTATTTCAATACCCTGCACGATTTCGAAGAACAGTTTTTCGTCGAAGGTGTCTAAAGGTTCTTCTATTTCGTAGATGATGGAACGCAGTTCCCGAACTTCTTTCGTCATACTTTGCAGCTTGGTGCTGAAGTCTTCCTGTCGGGCATTGCGTATGGCAGAGATCTCATTCTTTATCTCATTCGCCTGTGCTTGGTAGATTTCCGCGGCAAGGTATCCTTTGGAGCGCAGCTGTTCCAGCATCAGGAGCTTCGCATTCAACTCTGCGATGCTTTGACTCATCTGTTTCGCCTGTGCGTTGTTTCTCTTATACACGGATACGGTGTTTTCCAGTCGGTTGATGATCTGACCGAGGATATCCGTGTCGTTGAAGCGCAGTTTGTTTATTATGGCGATGATACCGTCGTAGATCTGCATCTCGCTGTAGTAGTTGGAGTCGCAGGCGTTTTTATCGTTTTTGTGGGTGTTGCATACCCATTTGATGATTCCGCCTCTGATTTTCCGCCGATAAGAAGAGCCGCACTCGGAACATCGAATGCGGCTTGTCAGTGGGTAAATATTTTGTGTTGTGATTTTGGCGAAGGTTTCGCGGCGCTTTTCGAGGAGCTTCTGTACCCTGTGGAACACATCTTTTTCAACAATGGGAGCGTGTGTTCCTGAAGCGTAATATTGGTCCAGCTCTCCGCGATTCACGTGTTCTTTGAATGGCACTGTGGTTTCCCGATAAGTCTTTTGGAACAGGCAGTCCCCGATATACCTTTCGTTTGACAGGATATATAAGATCTGCTTGTCGTGCCATTTTTCATTGCCGGATTTGGTGGGAACCTCTCTTTCCGTCAGTATATTTGCAATTTCTGTCGTGGAGCATCCGTTCAGATACATTTGGAAGATCTCGTTTACTATGACTGCTTCCGGTTCATATACCACCAACTTTTTGTCAGATAAGCGGAACCCGTAAGGAGCGTTGCTTGCGATGTAATCGCCGCTCTGCATTCTCTTGACTATGGCAAACCGCTGATTCTGTGATATGGATTTGGATTCTTCCTGTGCTATGGCGGAGAAGGTGTTTAACAGCATCTCATCGCCAAGTGACAGGGTATATATGCCTTCCTTTTCAAACTGGATTCCGATTCCAAGCAGCTTTAGTTTTCTTACATACTCCAATGCTTCCTTTGCATTTCTTGCGAATCGGGATATGGATTTTGTAATAATAAGGTCTATCTTCCCAAGCTCACAGAACCGAATCATACGCTGGAACTCAGTTCGGTTTTCTGCTTTCATACCCGAGAGTCCTTCATCCGCAAAAATCTCTACCATCTCCCAATTGGGCTTTCTTTGTATGAGGTTGGTATATACCTGAATCTGTCTGGCGTAGGAATTCTGCTGATCGGCGGAGTTGGTGGATACGCGGCAGTATGCAGCGACCCGTGTCTTTTGCATTGCTTGTTTTGTAAGCGGGGATATAAGCTTTACTTCTCGCATATTCACAACTCCTTTCTGCCTGTTTTATGGGATTTTTGGTTTGTACCAAATTTTGGTACAAACCACTTTTTGAGGCAAGTACATTATACCGAGAACCTGCCGGAATAGCTATCTGAAAGCGAGAACAGTCTGCAACTTTTGACAGACACTTCAGTCGATAAGCACGATGTCCGCGCCTGTGATCTTTCTGTAGTATTTCTCTGCTCGTTGGTATTCGGAAGGAGTTATCATCTCCTTCACCAACAGATCTTTGAGTATGCCGACGATGCAGATATACTTCTTGTTTTTCGTGTTTTTTACAGATAACATTCCTTTTCTCCTTTGCTGTCATAGAAGAATTCCTCCGGCTTTACCGTGTGGAAGAACTGTTCCACTGCTTCCATACTGCCTGTCATATGCATTTCGGGTAGTGCTTCTCTTACCGCATGATGGTATCTTTTGCTTCGCTGCGCTCTTTCATCCAAGACTGCCACAACACAGGTGTCTGTTTCCAGACGGATCGCTCTGCCGAATCCCTGACGCAGTTTAATCTGCATATCCGGAAGAGCAACCGCCTGAATAAACTCGCGGAGGGAATCGTATTTCTCCTTTTCGTGGTCGCTGAATGCATCCGGGATCGGGAACGGAAGTCTGGGGATGATGAGCATAGACACCAAATCTCCGGGGAAGTCCATGCCTTCCCACGCTGCACCGGTTGCAAGCAGGATCCCGTTTTCGCTTTCTCTGAATGCTTCCAGTGTGTGGGGGTTGTTTCTGTTCAGAACGAAAATGGGCTGCGGGAGATGATATTCTTTCAGGTGATCCTTTACCGCAGACATTGCGGAATAGGAGTTAAAGAGAATGAGTGCATGGCCGTTGCTTACACTCAGAAGTTCCGAAATGTCCATAGTAATATCCTCGAAGTATTCTTCAAGAGATCCTTCCCGGATGGACGGTGTGTAGTGCGGAATATACAGGAGGCAGTTCTGCTCGTAGTTAAAAGGTGAAACAGAAACAGACTCAGTAATACGGTCGCACTCGTTAAGGCAGGATTCCTCTTTGAATCTTGTGAAATCCTCACCAACCGCCAATGTACCGGATGTCAGCAGAATGGGAAGCGGAAGAGACCACAAGGTCTTTTCCATCTGTACCGACATATCTGCTGCAGCGGCACAGAGCGCAGGACGGCCATGTTCATCGTCATCCACATACAGGATGATATCGCTGGATTCATCTGTGAACAGCTGCAGCGTAGCGATCATGCGGGCCATATCCAGGCTCGTGCGATGGGACAGCTCGTGACCGATGACCTTGCGAATACTCTCCAGTACGCGCAGGCTTTCTGCGAGATGCTTGGGGCGCTGGCGTTCGAACTTTCTTCTGTCCTCATCCGACTCTGCTGTCAGCCCTTTCATGACAGGCTTCAGCGCCGTAACGAGATTATATGCTGCCAGCGGATAATGCTCTGCGCGGAGGCTGTTTACAAGGGACAGCACTTCATCATACCCGAGCGTTCTGCCAAACATCTGCCGTGCTGCTGCAGGGAACTTATGCGCTTCATCTACTACCAATGCACAGTACCCGGGGAGGATCATGTGTCTGTTGCAGTGGGTACGGATCGCGTCAGCAATAAGCAGGTTATGATTGCAGATCTGGAACAGATACTTATCTGAACAACTGTCCTCAATAAATCTGTTATACCTGCAATCGTCACCGCAGTCGCAGGTTCTGGGAACAGCCACCTGTCTGCGGTCATATCCGCTTAAGTGTTCCACCTTGTCCATATCCAGATTCTTCTTGAGCATCAGCAGAGCCTGTGTGTTTTTCTCATTCTTCTTTTCTGTGTCGATGCTTTTGAGGCGCTTCTTCAAGCGTTTATCACAGACATATCTGCTCTTGCCCTTGCGGACGACCGAGAGAATGGGTTCATCCATATACCGAGAATGAGTAAGAACTCACGAAAGAAAAGGAATGTATTCCTCGTGGATCGCATCCTGCAGAGCGATGGTCGCTGTGGAGATCACGATGGGCTGTCGGAGTTCTCCGGTTGCTTCTCTGTACTTTGTGAACACCACAC
>JAZRGP010000066.1:0-6865 GCA_045644225.1 Christensenellaceae bacterium
AGATGGAAGATGTGTTTGTTGCAAAGATGCAGTCGGGCTTGCAGATCGCATCATACTTTGCGAGCACGACCTTCTTGCTCTCCATATTTTCGGGAGAAGCTTCGACGAGCATATCCGCATCCTTTGCATCCTCGTCAGTACCGGGATGGATACGGCCGACGATAGCATCTGCGGTTTCCTGTGTCATTTTGCCTTTTGCGACGAGTTTATTGAGGCTTGCTGCGAGGGAAGCGATGTGTTTTTTTGCGCTTTCTTCACTGCTTGCAAAGAGCGCGACTTCATGGCCTGCTGCAGAGAAAACCTGAGCGATGCCTTTGCCCATGACGCCTGCGCCGAGTAAACAAATTTTCATGGATTTGATCCTCCGTAAATAGATATGTTATTGATATTATAACCGATAGGAAAGCATTTTGCATCTAAATCTTTTTTCATAATGGCTATTTCTCTGAGGAATAACAAAATAAGGAAGGCGCATCCGATGGATGCGCCTTTGGTGAGGTTACAGAGGAAATTGTTACAGTTTATCTACATCTACAAAATCAATAGTTTTCAGCTTTTACCTGGAAGTAAGCCTGTTCGTGTGCGCAAACGGGGCAAACGAGGGGAGCTTCCTTACCGAATACCTGATGACCGCAGTTGGAGCACTGCCAGAGAACGGGTTCGTCCTTAACGAATACTTTGCCTTCCTTAACGTTCTTCAGGAGCTTCTGGTAGCGTTCTTCGTGTTCTTTTTCGATTGCTGCTACGCCTTCGAAGAGAGCGGCGATATAATCGAAGCCTTCTTCGCGAGCTGTCTTTGCAAAGCCTGCGTACATATCTGTCCATTCGTAGTTTTCGCCTGCAGCTGCGTCTTCGAGGTTTGTAGCTGTGTCCTGAACACCGTCATGCAGGAGCTTGAACCACATCTTTGCGTGTTCCTTTTCGTTGTTTGCTGTTTCTTCAAAGATCGATGCGATCTGTACGTAGCCTTCCTTCTTCGCCTTGGATGCGTAGTAGGAATATTTATTTCTTGCCATAGATTCGCCAGCGAAAGCTTCCATCAAGTTCTTTTCTGTCTGTGTACCCTTTAAGTTCATAGTATGTCTCCTTTTACGAAATTATTTAGATTATAGAGGTTGTTATCTTATTTGCAGTTGGGGCATGTGCCCAGGAATACGAGTTCGTGGCCTGTGATGTCGTAATCACTGATCGTGGATGATGTAGGAGGAAAGCTGAAGTTCGTTATATCAGCGACCGATCCGCAGCAGGTACATTTCACGTGGTAATGCTGCCCTGTGGTTTTATCGAAGATATCCGCTCCGTCCGGAACGATCACTCGCCGAAGCTCTCCGTTCTGCTCCATCGTATTGAGGTTCCGATATACGGTAGCCCTGCTGATGGAGGGGTTGTCGATGTGAAGTGCCTGATAGACATCTTCTGCTGTGGGATGATCCAGAGCGATCACCGCACTTCGAATCAAGTTTTTTTGAATTGTGTTTCTCACTCTTTTTGTTCCCCTTTCTTTAATGATAATATATCTCATTAAGGAATAGATGTCAATACATTTTTTGAAAAAATTTGATTATTTTTCAAGTTTCTTTGTTTACCTTTATTTTATGGACAGATATAATGAAACCACAGAGCAATTTATATCATATTTACGGAGGAAACCCATGGAATATACACTGGAATCCATGTTTGGAATTGAGAATAAAACCGTTATCGTAACGGGCGGTACGAAGGGCATCGGCAAGGAGATCGCAAAAGCGCTTGCGTGCCTTGGTGCGAATGTCATCCCGCTGGGATCGACGGAAAAGAGCATCGCAGCAGCGAAGGCTGACTTCGAAAAAGAGGGGATCCAAGTGGATTTCATGCAGGCGGACGTAGCGGATGAAAGCTCGATCGAGAAGACTGCTGCGGCGGTCTATGAAAAATACGGGCATATCGACGGGCTTGTAAACTGCGCAGGTATCCAGAGGCTGGAAGACTTTGCGGATACGGATATCGAAAACTTCGAGGCGGTCATGCGCGTGAATGTCACGGGTTCCATGATCTGCGCAAAGCATTTCGGCAAATACATGGCGATGCAGGGAAAGGGCAGGATCGTAAACTGCTCCTCTGTGCGCGGCTATCAGGGTAAGGCACGCTATGCATCCTATGCGGCATCCAAAGGCGCGATCAACAATCTTACGCACTGCCTTGCCTGCGATCTTGCGGATAAGGGTATCACGGTCAATGCGTTTGCACCCTGCTTTGTCGGCACGGAGATGTCTCTGCAGGCACTGAGCAACGAAGAAACAAAGAAGTGGGTCCTCGGCCGTATTCCGCTCGGCAGACTTGCTGAACCTTCGGATATGGTCGGTGCGGTGGTCTTCTTCCTCTCGGACGCATCCTCTTTCATCACGGGAGCTGTCTTAATGGTAGACGGCGGATGGCTGAGCGCGTGAAAATCACCGCCCTTCCGTCCTTTTGCGTCGATACCGCTTGTGCGACGTACGTGAAGTACGCCTCCGCGCGGTACTCGCAAAAAGCCGAAAAATCGGCAATTTTGACGCGCTCAGCGAGGGTAAGCTGAAACGTGAAAATCACCGCCCTTCCATTCAGGGATAGAAATAAAAAAAGAGCCTTCGGATCTGTATCCAAAGGCTTTTTTTAATTATCTGCAGAAATTTTTGATGTAGTTTTCGATCGCTTCGTTGATGATGTCGATCGCCATTTCTCTGCCGCTGACTTCGCCTGCGACGGTATCCTTACCTTCGAGGTTCTTGTAAACGCGGAAGAAGTGGGACATTTCATCGAAGGCGTGCTTGGGAAGTTCGGAGATGTCCTTGTATGTATTGTAGGTCGGATCTTCGAAGGGGATCGCAATGATCTTGTCGTCCTTCTTGCCGTTATCCAGCATGGAGATAACACCGATGGGATAGCAGCGTACGAGAGCGAGCGTATCGATGGACTCGGAGCTCAGAACGAGAACGTCAAGCGGGTCAAGGTCATCGCCGTATGTACGCGGGATAAAGCCGTAGTTAGCGGGATAGTGTGTAGAAGTATAGAGGATACGGTCAAGGATAATAAGACCAGTCTCTTTATCAAGTTCGTATTTGTTCTTGCTGCCCTTGGGGATCTCGACAACAGCGACGAAATCTTCAGCAGAGATTCTCTTGGGGTTAATATCATGCCAGATATTGCTCATAACTGCAGCCTCCTGTGATTCTTTGTCGACAATTATACCATAAAATCGATTTTTTTCAAATGCCATTTTGAAATTTGTGCAGAATATTGTATAATAGAAAAAATCCCTTAAGGAGAAAATGCATGTACAGCGGATATGTTACGGATATAGACGGTATACTCGTCGGTCATTATACTGACGAAGCAAATAAAACAGGTGTAACCGCGATCATCGCTCCCGAAGGAGCGGTATGCGGCAGCGACGTACGCGGCGGCGCTCCCGGAACGAGAGAGACCGACCTCACGAAGCCGGGGCATCTCGTGGAAAAGGCTCACGCGGTCGTGCTCTCGGGCGGCAGTGCATACGGACTGGCTGCGGCATCGGGGGTAATGAATGCGCTGGAGAAGCAGGGGATCGGCATGGACGTTGGCGTGGCAAAGGTGCCGATCGTGCTGGGCGCGGTGATCTTTGACCTTGCATTCGGCGCGGCAAACGTACGTCCCGGAGAACGCGAAGGCATGCTTGCTGCAGAGAATGCGACCGCGCAGGAGAGCGCTCAGGGCAGTATCGGCGCGGGTACGGGAGCGACGGTAGGAAAATGCTTCGGACCCGCTCATGCGCAGCGGAGCGGCTTAGGAAGCGCGACAGTGGAACTTCCTGAGGGGGTCAAGGTATCTGCGATCGTATCTGTCAATGCGCTCGGCGACATCTATGACGAAGCAGGCAATATCATCCGCGGCGCACAGAAGGATGGGGAATTCCTCAATACATCTGCGATGCTGCTGAATGGCGTTGGCATCGAGGCACTGCCCGGTGCAAATACGACGATCGGCTGCATCGTTACGAATGCGAAGCTGACGAAGGAGCAGGCAAACCGCGTGGCGACCGTTGCACATAACGGCTATGCGCTGGCGATCCGACCCGTGCATACTATGCTGGATGGCGACACGATCTTTACGCTTGCGACAGGAGAAAAGCAGGCGAAGGTGGACGTGATCTGTCTTGCGGCGCAGACGGCAATGCAGAGAGCGATCATCAATGCGGGATTGTGTGCGTCGGATAATATCTGATCGAAAAATCACCGACCGATTGCGGAGAGATCCACAGTCGGTCTTTTTATGCAAAAATGCTTGACAAGTATACTATGCGACGTATAGTATAATATGCAAGGAGGTATTGTCGTATGGATATTCAGTTGAAGCGCGGACTGTTGGAAGTCTGCGTGCTGGCGGCGATCAAAAACGAAGATTCCTACGGTTATCAGATCATCAAAGATATCAGACCGTATGTAACGATATCCGAATCCACGCTATATCCCATTCTCAGAAGACTGGAGACTGCGGAGTGCCTGACGGTGCGGTCCGTGGAACATAACGGACGCCTCAGGAAGTATTATCACATTACTCCCGCAGGACAGAAGCGGCTGGAGAGTTTCGCGGAAGAATGGAAGGAGATCATGTCGATCTATCAGTTTGTGATCAGCGGAGGAAAGGGAAATGAATAGAGAACAATTTTTAAGAGAAGTCGGAGGGCGGCTGAAAGGACTCCCGCGGGAGGACCTCGAGCGCTCTCTGGAATATTATAATGAGATGATCGCGGATCACATCGAGGATGGATTATCCGAGGAAGAGGCGGTTGCGGCAATGGGCAGCATCGATGATGCCGTATCGCAGATCCTTTCGGAGATCCCGCTGAAAAAGATCGTAAAGGAAAAGACGCGCAGAAAGCACCGCATGAAAACATGGGAGATCATTCTGCTGATTTTGGGATCCCCGATCTGGGGAGCGATCCTGATCGCGATGCTTGCGGTGATCTTTGCGGTATATGTCGCATTGTGGACGGTCGTGGTATCGCTCTGGGCAGTGGATCTTGCCATTGCGGTCAGCGGAACGGCGGCGATCGCAGGAGGAATCACCGCGCTTTTGACAGGCGGCGGAGCGAGATTCCTCGCATTGATCGGCGCAGGTTTGGTCCTCTGCGGAATCGCAATACTGTTTTTCTTCGTATGTAAATATGCGTCGATCGGCACAGTAAAGCTCGGGAAACTGATGGTACTGGGTATTAAGCGTATGTTCATCGGGAAAGGAGAGAGAGCATGAAGAAGTCAACAAAAGCGGCGCTGATCACTGCGGGAATATGCATTGCCGCGGGGATCGGATTTCTGATCGGGGGAGGCATTTCAATGAGCGGACTCATGCTCTGGGACGAGGCTAATACAGAAAGGGATGTGGAAACAGTGAAGTATGAGTTTACCGATAATATTGAGAATGTCAGTGTTTCGGAGATATCGGGAGATGTGCTGCTGAAAGTCGCGGAGGATGGTGTTTGCCGGGTGGAATCCATGGAGACGGATACGGAAAGATGCATCGTGTTTGTGGAAAACGGCATGCTGACAGTGCGCAGGCAGAATACGAAGAAGTGGTTTTTTACGGATCTCTTTCACTTCATGAAGTGTGAAACGGTAATTTGGCTTCCGAAGGAGGAGTATAAAGCACTTGATCTCGATACGACCAGCGGAAAGATCAGCGTAGAGGGCGGTTTTGCGTTCAATGATGCGCGGATAGACTCCACAAGCGGATCGATCACGATCAGCGATTTTTCTGCGGGAGAGCTTTTGGCGGAGGTGACGAGCGGAAAGATCGAATTGGCGGATGTTGCCTGCGGAAGCGCGGAGGTCAAGACGACAAGCGGTGCGATCACGCTGAAAAACGTTGCCGTCGGCGCAGGAAAGGTCAAGGCGGGAAGCGGCGCAATCCGACTCGACAAGCTGAAGGCGGGCTCCATTGACTTGGAGACAGTCAGCGGCAGCATCAAGGGAAGCGTGATCGGACCGATGGTATACCATACCGACACGACGAGCGGAAGCATAAGCGTTCCGCCGGCAGATGAATCGGGCGGGGAATTCCGCGCTGAGACGGTCAGCGGAAGTATTAAGATAGAACGCGTTGAATAATGGAACAAAAAGCACCTTTGATAAGGTGCTTTTAATATGTTTCTTATTTGACAACAGTACAGGCGAGTTTCTCGAGCTGTTTAGGGAAGGGAAGCAGGATCATAGTCGTAAAGACATTGAAGACCGAATGCATGGCGGCGATACCTGCGGGAGAGATCGGATCACGGAGAAAACCGAAGCGGAAGATCGCATTTGCGACATAGAAGAGCAGGCTGCAGGCGGCTGTGCCGATGAGGTTAAAGGAGAGGTGCACGACGGAAACGCGCTTTGCACTGTGGTTTGCCCCGATCGAGGAGATGACGGCGGTGATACAGGTGCCGATATTCTGCCCCATGATGACGGGGATCGCGGCACCGAAGGAGACTGTGCCTGTGAGCGAGAGCGCCTGCAGGATGCCCACAGAGGCGGAGGAGGACTGGATCACGGCAGTAATGAGTGCGCCTGCGAGGATGCCGAGCAGAGGGGTATTGAATGCGGTCATGATGCCCATAAAAGATGCGGAATCCTTTAAAGGTGCGACCGCCTCGCTCATGAGCTTCATGCCGTACATAAGCACGGCAAAGCCTACAAGAATGATACCCACATCTTTTTTGCGGGTGCTCTTGGAAGCCATGATCATCAAAATGCCCACAAAGGCAAAAACAAGGGAGAAATTCTCCGGCTTGAGCAGGCTCATCAGAACATTGTCCGACTCCACACCTACCAAGGTGAGGATCCATGCGGTCATGGTAGTGCCGATATTGGAGCCCATGATGACGCCGATG
>JAZRGP010000067.1:0-2463 GCA_045644225.1 Christensenellaceae bacterium
CCGCGGAGTGAAGCTGTATAGAACATGGGACGAGCGCATCGCGTCGCTCGGAAAAGGAGAAAAGGGATGAGCATTGATCTCGAACAGGACAAATATCAAGCGGCGCTGCTCAGATCTGCGCTCGCTACAAAACACACGAAAGGAAAAGAAGGTATGAAGAAAGTTATGATATCGCAGCCGATGGCGGGAAAGACGGAAAAGGAAATCGCGGAGGTCCGCAACCGTGCGATCGCGGTATTGGGAGCGAAGGGTTATGAAGTGCAGAACACTTGGTTTGCAGAGCTTTGGAGGGATCGTGAATCTTTGACCGCATGCGGTGTCGTTTACGCGCCGATCCATCTTCTTGCAAGGGCTATTGATGGAATGAGTCGCTGCCATGCTGTGTATTTTTGCAAGGGATGGCAGAACGCGCGCGGCTGCCGCATCGAGCACACTGTTGCGCTTTCATATGGCGCTGAGATTCTTTACGAGGAGGACGAAGCGAATGGATGAGAGATCTTTTTCACGTTTCTGTAAAGGCACGGTTGCACAGTATGTAAACAACCATACCGACAAAACAGACGATGCTCCTGATCTTACGATGGACGATGTATATATTATTTGGATGTGCAAGACGCTGCAGAACAATAAAGCGATCCTGAGCACGACGCGTGCGGATGGAATGTTATATGAAGTTACATATAATGGCGACAAAAACGAAGCGTATGTCGATGCATACAAGAAGTGGGAAAATTTCGTTATAAAGTGCTGAATGGAGGTTACGTCGCATGGAGCGAATGCCATTAAGTAAAAAGGAATATGATGTAATTCTGTCGATTTGGGGCGCGATAAACAATTTTTCATTGTGTGAAGAACATCTCAAAAGCAGGGCGCAAATGATTCCGCATGGATGGCGAGATCTGAAGCTGTTTTTGTCTTTAGGTAAACGAATCAACGACGGGATTCTTGCAACAATTCCTCCGAACAAACTTGAAAACATGAAGATAGATCTTAATATCGCACGCTGTGGGGTTAAGATCATCAAAGATTTTACCGGGGCAGCAGAAAAAGAGGGGTGGTATTACACGTCGGTTGATGCGCTTAATAAGCTGACTGAGATCGTGATCAATGACCATTGTTTCCTTTGCGAGAAAAATCGTGCGGATTCAAAAAAATGTGAGATTTTCAAGCTGATTGACCGTCAGCTGCCCTGGGAAATCCCGCCACGCGGGGATGAATGTCCTTTGAAGGGTATGTATTCAATGATGGAGACGGACAAATGAATGGGAGCTTAACTCGTGAAGGTATGATTCGGCATCTGACGGATCGAATAAACGAACTCGAGGAAGAGAATGCGCGACTGAAAGCAGATCTCATTCATAACGATCCATGCGAGGTCTGCTTTTATGCTCGGGAAGATCAGCTTGAACCAACGTGCATTTGCGAATGCGAGGTCTGCACAAAAAAATGTATGTGCGACAGCTGTTATAACAGCAGCAATTTTAAATGGCGAGGAGAAGAAAAATGAAAGAACTGATTGTAATTTATCCTGATCAGGTTGGCAGCATGATATATTCTGATGACTTCGAGATATCTCTTGAAACAATGCAGGGCTTTGTCGGAGGTCCGATAGAAACAATTCCGGCATTCCGTGCGGGATACGTTCTGATCGTGAACGAAGAACATAAGATCCTGGGAAATCTTAAAATTAATATGAGGGCAACGAGGATCCTATCTCCGGACATAAAAGATGCGTTGTTTGGTACGGCGCTGCTTATGAAAGTGGATGGTGAAGACCTGGTTGTTCTCGATCGCGAAGAAACAGCTGAATGGCTGAAGATGTTGCAATGAGGCTTTATTTTGTGAAGTGTCCGTCCTGCGGGCTGATGTTCTGCTATGAGGACAAGCTGCTGGATGTTCTGAAAGACGAATTTGAAAAAATAGAAGGAAATGTAAAGCTCACTGAGCGCGAAGCCGACGCGCGGGAATATCTCGCTGCACGGATTGCGGAAAAAGAGGAGGAGCATTACAAGGATTGCCCGATCTGCGGCAAAGGAAGGGAGACTGCCGGATGCACGACAACATTCTCGAAGAGGAAGAAAGATTCGCAGCTGCAATCGAAACGGAATTGCAAACCGGTAAAACAGGTGATGCCGGGCTCGCGTGGGTCTATGACGACCCGTCCGCGGAGGTAGTATGGGTATTTGGAAATGTTGCGCTGAAACGCTTGCCGCCGCATGTGGGCAGACAGAACCGATTCTCAGACTCTTTCATGGATCTTCTCGTGTTCTTTATGAATATAGCCAAGAGGCGCGGAAACGAAGCGAGACTCGCCGAACTGAATGATATATACAGATCTGCACTCGGCCCTGAAACGGTAAAAAATTAAAGAAAAATTGCTCGATAAAAAACGCGGTAGGGACCGCGTTTCGGGCTCGTAATGGATATTAACATCTCGGGGAAACAAGTCGGATCGTAGCCATG
>JAZRGP010000068.1:0-2254 GCA_045644225.1 Christensenellaceae bacterium
ACAGACCGTCCACGCGCTTGACATCCGCAGAGATCACGACGCACTGATCGCCGTATTTGCGCGCAGCCTCGACGATGAGCTCGGGTCTGCGGATCGCGCCGGAATTCACGCTGACCTTATCCGCGCCGCACTTCAGCACGCGGTCGAAATCTTCAATGGAATTGATGCCGCCGCCAACTGTCAGCGGGATGAAAACAGTTCTCGCAACTTCGCAGAGGATATCCGTGAAGAGCGCTCTGCCTTCCGCGGATGCCGTGATGTCATAAAACACGAGTTCATCTGCGCCGCAATCGCTGTAATATTTACCGAGTTCTACGGGAGAAGATACATCCCCGAGTCCCTGAAAGTTAACACCCTTGACTACCCTGCCGTTTTTTACGTCAAGACAAGGAATAATTCTCTTCGTCAGCATTTATGCGCCACCTCCAGAGCTTCTCTCAGGTCGATCGCGCCTGTGTAATATGCCTTGCCGATGATCGCTCCGTAAATGCCGAGCTTTGTAAGCGCTTCGACGTCTTCCATTGTCGATACACCGCCCGAAGCGACGATGTTCATGGAGAACTTTTCGGAGAGGTCTTTATAGAGCGCACGGTTCGTGCCGATCATCGCGCCATCGCGGGAGATATCCGTGCAGATCAGCGTCTTTACACCGTTCGCCTGCATCTTTTCGCAGAATTCATCCAACGTATACTGAGAATCCTCCGTCCAACCCTTGATGGAGACTCTGCCGTCGCGAATATCCGCGCCGACTGCGATCGCATCACCGTAAAGCTCAACTGCTTTTTTCACAAAATCTGGATCCTCTACCGCAACTGTGCCGAGAATGACTCTCTTCACGCCTGCATCGAGATACTGCTCGATGGTTTCGAGCGAGCGGATGCCTCCGCCGATCTCGCAGAACAGAGATGTCTCCGCTGCAATTTTGCGGACGACTTCCATATGCGGAGTCGTGCCTGCCTTCGCACCCTCGAGGTCCACGAGATGGATGCAGGTCGCGCCGAGTTTTTCGAATTCCTTGGCGACCTCTTCGGGATGCTCGTTATATACCGTCATCTGCGCATAGTCACCGCGCAGCAGACGAACGGCTTTACCGCCGTAAAGATCGATTGCAGGAAAAATTAACATTAAAATTCCTCCGTTTCACAAAAAGCTTTCAGAATGGAAAGACCGATCTTTCCGCTCTTTTCGGGATGGAACTGACAGCCCATGACGTTCCCTTTCGCAACAGCCGCCGTGATATCCTTGCCGTAATCCGTCGTTGCGATGACCGCTTCGTCACACTCCGCCGCATAGTAGGAATGCACGAAATATACATGGTCGCCATCCTTCAGATCACGGAAGATGGGATGCTTCTCTCCTTTAAAGGAAAGAGAATTCCAGCCGATCTGCGGGATCTTGAGTTCCTTCGGCAGCGTTCCGTCCATGGGGATGACCTTACCTGCGATCAGCCCGAGACCGTCGTGCTCGCCGTATTCATAGCTCTTATCAAAGAGCAGCTGCATGCCAAGGCAGATACCCATGATGGGCTTTCCCGCAGCAGCAAGTTCCTTTAACAATTCATCAAGACCGCATTCACGGAGCTTTCGGATCGCATCCTCAAATGCGCCTACGCCGGGGAGAATAATGCGGTCGGCATTTCTCAATACCTCAGGATCTCCGCTGACGCATGCGTCGATGCCCAGAGACTCCAGAGATGAACGCAGGGAAAAGAGATTCCCTACACCGTAATCCACGATCGCCAGCATATCAGAGCACTCCTTTTGTGGAAGGGATCTCATCTGCATTCGCAGCATCGATCGCAACTGCCTTGCGCAGGCTGCGTGCAACGGACTTGAACGCACCTTCGATGATGTGGTGAGAATTCGTCCCTGCGAGCTGCTGGATGTGCAGCGTGATGCCGCTGTTGCGGACGAAGGAACCGAAGAATTCTTCGCAAAGCTCTGTATCGAATGTGCCGACCTTTTCCGTCGGGATATTGAGCACATAGCCCATTACGCCTCTGCCGGAAATATCCACTGCAGAGAGGATGAGAGATTCGTCCATCGGCAGGATGATATCGCCGTAACGCACGATGCCGCGGCGTTCGCCGAGCGCCTCGCGGAATGCCTGACCGAGCGCAATGCCGATATCCTCGACTGTGTGGTGGTCATCGACGTTTGTATCGCCCTTGCATGTTGCGCAGAGGTCAAATTTCCCGTGCGGCGCAAAGAGCGTCAGCATATGATCGAGAAAGCCTACGCCTGTATCTACAGTG
>JAZRGP010000069.1:0-2908 GCA_045644225.1 Christensenellaceae bacterium
GCGGCATCGGTGAATATGCCGCTTCGCTGATCAAGCTGCAGGCATCGCTCGCAAAGGTGTATTATACGTCCGTGCCGAAGAAGACTTCCCTCTCGACAGTCGGACGTGCGGCAGAATATGTCGTAAATCAGCTCTACGGCAGAAAGACAGAGGCATTCTATGCATTTGCTCTGGATATCAATCTCTGCCTGCTGGGACACAAGATCCTCGCGGAGGGCGAGATCGACCACGTTTCCGTCAGCATCCGAAAGCTGACATCCTATGCGCTGGATACACAGGCGGCATTCCTCATCCTGGCGCATAACCATCCCAACGGCAGCGTAAGACCGTCGTTTGCGGATATCCAGCTGACTCAGCAGATCGCCTCTGCGATCGCACCGCTGGGCATCGGGCTCTGCGACCATATCATCACCTCGGGCAAGGAGTTCTACAGCTTCAATCAAAAGAAGATCTTCACCACGGAAAGGACCGAGGATGAGCTCCTCGCGGCGCAGTATACGGATCTCACCAAAAACAAGGAATAATCAGCATATATTATCGGGAGAAGAAATCTATGGCTATTGAATTTTATCACATCAGAGATAACGACTACGATCTGCTCGATCAGATCATCGATCTGGAAGAAAACGCTCATGCGGGAAAAGGCTCCGGCTTGAATGTATTCGAGGTATACTCCTTTATCCGCTACGGCAGAGTATATGTTGCGGTGGAATACGATGAGATCCTCGGCTGCACATACTTCATGCGCGATTTCGACAACCCCGGAAAGGTCTTCCTCTACGGGATCCTGATCGACCCCAAGGAACGCGGCAAGAACATCGGCGAATCCCTGCTGCTCTCCGCATTCTCCGACCTCAAGGAGTCCGGCGTGCGCATGGCGGAGGTCACCGTGCATCCGCAGAACAAAAAGGCGATCGAGGTCTACCGTGACGTTCTCGGGTTCCATGTCATCAACCTCCCCGACGACAGCAACGCAGAGGACGAGGACTTCCTGATCCTGAGAAAGACATTGTAAAACACATGGCGGCTGCCCTGCGGCCGTCTTTTTTGTGCAGAAAAACGAGGAGAGAAAGTTTTGCGATGCGGCAAAGGCGCGCGGGCGCGCGCTGCCTGCGGCAGCGCTGCCCGTCCGCAGGACGGGACCCGTGCGGAGCACGGGGCGCCCGCGCATGCTGAGGCTTCCGCAAAATTCTCTGCAGCACCTCCAAATTTTCTGCAGCAAAAAAGCGCCGCAAATGCGGCGCAAATACTTTTGTTTACGGATAGAGCTTGATCTGGTTCATTTCGACCCAGTCGATCTCCGTGGTGTCGTTTTCAACGAGTGTAAAGCGCATGTACTTCGCTTCGACGGGCTCTGCAAAGACAACTTCCTGCCAGCCTTCTGCCTTTTCGATATCAACGCGCTGGATGAGCTTCCATTCTACGGAGTCGATCTTATCCTCAGCTGTGCGGAGCTTAGCGGGTTCGTCCGTATCGGCATACCAGATGTCTACCTTCTTTGCGAGTTCTTCCAGAACGGAGAAGGATACACCGACGTTGCGGAAGAAGCGAACCTTGGATACCTTCTGTGTTTCGCCGAAAAAGCTCAGAACAACGTCTGCGGGACCGAATGTGTTTGCGCCCCATGTACCGCCGTCGCGCTCGTTGTCGTCGCGGATAATGTTGAGTACCCAAAGACGCGGGTCATCTACTGTGTGGCTTGCCCACTCGATCTGTGTATAGTAAGAGCCGTCTCTTCTGACGCCTACAGGCAGCATTTCCATAATATAAATCCTCCTGAAATGAAAAAATTTACAGCATTATTATATCACCTGTGCAAAATCGGGTCAATCGCTGCGATTTCTTGAGTTTTCCGCGGAAACTTGATAAGATAAACGGGACGGAGGTAGCGGAAATGTTTTTTATCGGAATATTCGGCATCGGACAAGACAAAAAAGAACTGCGGACTTTCCCGAACGTGATCTGCCCCTGCTGCGGCAGATACGCGCAGGCGAAGCTCGTCATGGAATATTCGTATTTCCATCTGTTCTTTCTGCCGCTCTTTAAGTTCAGCAAGCGCTATTATGTCCTGCCCACATGCGGCTGCTCGGTCTATGAAGCATCTGCGGAATATGCCCGCGAGCTGGAGACCGCAGACGGGATCGATATGCACCGCCTGACCGTCGTGAGCCGCAGGAACATCTGCAGGACCTGCCTGCGGGAGGTCGGCAGAGAGTTCAGTTTCTGCCCATACTGCGGAGAAAAGCTGTAAAATTAAGCAAAAAAACACTTGCCAAAGGCATTTTTCCGTGATATAATCGATTAGTTCCTTGCGTCGGAGGAAGAAATACCGACGCCGATAAGACCAAGAGGAGGTGAATAGAATGAACAGCTATGAAACATTGTATGTCATCAAGCCGAATCTCGAAGACGAGGCTAGAGCAGCTCTCATTCAGAAATTCTCCGCAATTATCACAGATAACGGCGGCGAAGTAGAGAGCGTTGATGAATGGGGCAAGAGAAAGCTTGCTTACGAAATCGACTACATCGGTGAGGGTTACTATGTTCTCGTTAACTTCAAGTCCAACGCAGAACTCCCTGCTGAACTCGAAAGAAACTTCAGAATCAATGACAATGTAATGCGTTACATGGTTATCAAGAAGGCGTAACAACAAGGAGTCAACTACATGAACAAGGTATTTCTTATTGGCAGACTGACAAATGCTCCCGAGAACCGTCAGACGCCCAACGGCGTTTCCGTGACGACATTCTCCGTAGCAGTCAATCGCAGAATGAACAGAGAAGTCACAGACTATTTTAATATCGTAGCCTGGAGAGGTCTCGCAGATACTTGCGCAAGATACCTTGTAAAAGGGCAGCAGGTTGCCGTAGAAGGCGAGCTCCAGACAAGAAGCTATGACGGTAAGGA
>JAZRGP010000070.1:0-2357 GCA_045644225.1 Christensenellaceae bacterium
TATGCTTGCGGAGTCAGTCGGCCATTATAAAAGAAAACAAGCCTTTGAAACGCCCTCACGGTGTTTTATGCTTTTTATCGGGCACATCTTCGAAGAGAATCATAAAAGCCGACACAGCGGTACACGCGGGGTTGGTTCGACGGAAATCAGGTTTTATGTTTTATTTTATAGCGGTACAATACCATTACGATTTGCCTTATACCATCACAATACCATCATTAAATAGCGCTATCTTACCATTAAGATCTAATTTAAGATATATATGAGAGATAACCTTTGTCGATGCGCTTTTTTACAACAACTTCATAGCGGCTTCATAATGATGTCATAATGGGCGCAGAAAACCCTGATAGAAGAACAGCTACTTAAAATACAGACATTACTTGCAATTCACCCCGTTCCAAGCTAACATACCGAAAATGCTTCAGGAGGTATGTTTATGATTTGGTTTTATGTGGCTGGAGGAGTTTTTCTGTTCCTTATTATCTGCGGTGTTATTAACGAGATTCGCAAGCGCAGAGCAATCAAAGCTGAATTCATGTATCAGCTGGCTCTCGCAAAGAAGAACGGAACAAATGAGATCCATTGGGATCCCAAGAATGTGAGGTACTGATCATGATCTACATTACAGGCGATACACACGGAGAATTTGACAAGCTGTATTTTCTCGAAAACTCTATGGACGATTACGAAATCGAACAGGAGAATTATCTCATAATTTGCGGAGATTTCGGAGGGATCCGGACAGGGACAGAGAAAGAACTCTCAGACCTGCAAAAAGAACTCTGCTTTCCGTTCA
Source organism: Christensenellaceae bacterium (assembly GCA_045644225.1). Classification (GTDB taxonomy): domain Bacteria; phylum Bacillota; class Clostridia; order Christensenellales; family Christensenellaceae; genus JAZRGP01. Next base: position 800 of record JAZRGP010000070.1, read on the forward strand.
AGGTGCTGTTTGTATCGGGGAATCACGAAAATTATGATGCTCTTGAAAAATTCCCTGTTACGGAATGGCATGGCGGAAAGGTTCAGCGTATTTCGGAAAATATCATTCATCTCATGCGCGGTCAGATATATGAGATCCAAGGCAAGAAGTTCTTCACTTTCGGCGGGGCATCTTCCCACGATATTGCAGACGGAATCCTTGAGCCTGACGATCCAAGCTTTGAAGAAAAGTTTAGGAAACTATATGACTCTCACTCACTCTTTCGGATAAATCATCAGTCGTGGTGGAAACAAGAGCTGCCGACACAGGAAGAAATGGACGAAGGACTGCGGAATCTTGCTGCCCATAACAATACCGTGGATTACATTATAACCCACTGCGCACCTACGACGGTGCAGTATGCTTTCGGTTTGGATAATTATGAGAAAGATGTGCTGACAGAATATCTGGAGCAGATCAAGAAAACCGTCACTTTTGAACATTGGTTCTACGGACATTATCATAAGGACAGGACGATATATAATAAGTTCACTTGTGTTTGCGATGCGGTTATTGAACTTCCTGAATAATATGGTACCTCCATGGTAGCTTTTTCCCCGAATACTACCACAGTACCGCCATAAATTGGTAGTACTGTGGTAGTTCTTTCTTTATTCAAGGGAAGCCAGGAAGCCGAAGAGGTTGTTTTCAATTTCATCATTTTCATCGGAGGTCTTATCCTGCGCTTCCGCTTGGATGACCGTCGGCTGAACAGCGATCCCTCACTGATCCCGGATCGCCTGTTTGACACATTCATAGATTGCATTTTTAAGCGCGGGAGATAGTTCTTCAATCTCTCCCGCGCAGATCTTTTTACAGATGAATTCCGTGCGTTTGCCTTTTGGGATCCCCTCTATGATCGTCAGTGCTTCTGCATGAAGCGGATTGTCAAGAGACAGCGGCAGCGGCATTCTGCGGATTCTGTTCTCAGCCATTGACGGCCTCATCTGTCATTTTATCTGTGATGTTCCGCCAATGATTCGGCCTGATCGTGTTTTCAATGAAGTCGGCAATCTTCGCAAATCCTTCAGAGATATCTTTCGCTTCACGAATCACTCTGTCCATCTGGTCATAGGTTACTCCGCACTGCTCCACCCAGATGGCAGTGTTTTCGTCCGTGACCGTCATACTCACAGCGTGTTCAAACCCTCTGCAGTAGGCTTGAGCGATGCGTGTGCGTTCGTTGATCTTTTGCCTTCGTTCCTGAGCTCTTCGTTCAAGCTCCCTCTGTACTGCGAGCATTGCTTCGCGTTCTTTTTCAGCATCTTCGAGGGACATGTCTTCCAGCTCTTTGGTGATGATGTATCCCTGATTGATGCTGATCTTTTTCTCGTCCAACGCTTCTTTTACGGGAGTCGGAGCATACTCACTGATCTGAATCACCTTATTCATCGTATCGTGACCGATGCCTACAGACTTTGCAAGTTCTTTTGTGGTGTTTACCTTTTCGGTGATCGGGTTTTCTGTTTTCGGAAAACCCGATCTTACCTCAGAACTTTTCTTGTCACCGCCGCCTGCG
>JAZRGP010000071.1:0-3671 GCA_045644225.1 Christensenellaceae bacterium
AAATCTCACCTTTGATGGGCTCTGGAGTGGGTTCGGGAGTGGGTTCGGGTGTGGGCTCGGGAGTGGGTTCGGGAGTGGGATCGGGTTCGGGCATTGTGATCTGCGGAGCGGGCGTCGGCACGGTGAAATCCTCGGGGAGAGGGGTTTTTGCGGAACATCCGCACAGCAGCACCGCCAGGATCGATATGTAAAGAAATAACCGTTTCATGGGTATCCTCCGAAAACTCTTTTTTTATATTATACTCTGTAAAAAAGCCGCATGCAATCCGCAGGATCGTTGAAAATTCTATTGACGAAAGAACAGTTTCCTGCAATAATGCTGACATATGGTTTTTGGGACCGCATTACGGGAAAAGGAGGCAGCAGAATGAAGAGAGTTGTAACGATCCAGGATATTTCGTGCATCGGAAAATGCTCGCTTACGGTCGCGCTGCCGATCATTTCCGCGATGGGTTCCGAGACTGCGGTCATCCCGACGGCGGTACTCTCCGCGCATACGGCCTTCCCGTCCTTTACGTTCCGCGATCTGACTGCGGATATCAAGGATATCGCGGGAAACTGGAAGCAGCTCGGGATGAACTTCGATGCGGTATATACGGGCTATCTCGGCTCTATCGAACAGCTGGATCTCGTTGTGGATTTTCTCAATGATTTCCGCAGAGATGATACGCTTGTGTTCGTCGATCCCGTGATCGGGGATCACGGCAAGCTTTATTCGGGATTCACACCGCAGTTTGCGGCGCAGATGGCGGAGAAGCTCTGCTCGCATGCGGATATCCTCGTTCCCAATGCGACTGGGGCAAGCTGGCTCACGGGGACACCTTACCGCGATACCGCAGACCGCGGATACTGCGAGGAGCTGCTCGGAAAGCTCTGCGAAATGGGCGTAAAGAAAGCCGTTCTCACCGGTGTTCAGAAGGGAAATGAGCTCGGTGTGCTTTCGCTCGATTCCGAAACAGGAAAGTATTTTGAATACTATAACGAACATATCGACCGCATCTTCCACGGAACGGGAGATGTATTTGCGAGCTGCTGCGTAGGTGCGCTGATGCAGGGACATACGCTTGAAGAGGCGCTCGTTACGGCGGTGGATTTCGTCGTGGAATGCATCCGCAGGACGGTCGCTGATCCCGATGCGCCGTGGTACGGAGTCAATTTCGAGGCGGCACTGCCTGTTTTGTTCGGAAAATAATGAAAACGATACGGATCTCCCGCATTGGGAGGTCTTTTTTTATGAAATAAATGATTGTTGGACGGCAAAGATTGTGATAAAATAAATTGGATATATACATAAATCGGTAAGGAATCATTCAGATGTATTTAAAGCGTATTGAGATCAACGGATTCAAATCCTTTGCAAACAAAACGGAGATCATCCTCGACCATACGGTCACGGGCGTCGTCGGCCCCAACGGCAGCGGCAAGAGCAATATCGCCGATGCGATCCGATGGGTACTCGGCGAGCAGAGCAGCAAGAACCTGCGCGGCTCCAAGATGGAGGACGTCATCTTCAACGGAACGGATACACGTGCGCGAAAGGCTTTCGCGGAGGTGTGTCTTGTTTTTGATAATTCCGACGGGCGCATGCACCTGGATTATTCCGAGATCCTTATCACGCGAAAGATGTATCGCTCGGGCGAGAGCGAATACTACATCAATAAAAACCTCGTCCGACTGAAGGATATCATCGAGCTGATGCGCGATACGGGCATCGGTAAAGAAGGCTATTCCATCATCGGTCAGGGCAGGATCGATGAGATCCTGGAGAGCAGACCTACCGCGAGAAGAAAGGTCTTCGAAGAAGCGGCAGGCATCATGAAATTCCGCGCACGCAAGGAAGAGGCGGAAAAGAAGCTGGAGAAGACAGACGAGAATCTGCAGCGCATCGACGACATTCTCGTAACGCTGACCGAGCAGCTCGAGCCCATGAAGCTGCAGGCGGAGCAGGCGAGGGAATACCTCACGCTCTATGACAGACAGAAGACAGTAGATGCAAATCTGTTTTTATATAATTTCGAACGGTTCACCAACCGCATTGAAAAGCTCTCCGGAGAGCTTGCGGATATCGGCAAGGAGCTCGATGGCTTAAAGCAGGAGAGCGGCGACTCCGCGGAGGAAGGCGCAAGACTGAATATGCGTCTCGAAAAAGCGATCGGTGAGCTCAATCTGCTGACAGAGCAGATCGCAGACGCAGCAAAGGAATCCGAGCGCGTCAACGGTATCCTGCAGCTTATGGAAGAGCGCAAGGCGAACGCGCAGGCGGAGATCATCCGCATCAACGAACAGAACGAAGAACGCCGGAAAAAGACAGAAGCCTTCGAAGCGGAGCTTGCGGCGCTTGCGGATAAGCAGGCTGAGACCGAAGCACAGCTTGAGGAGATCAGAGAACAGTATGAGATCCTCGCGGAGGAGCAGCGCATCCTGAACGAAGCGCTGGAGGAACGCAAGGCAGAAGTCGGCAAAGAAGGCGACAGATATTCCCGCATCATGCAGGAGGTCGCGGAAAAACAGAGCGAGATCTCCGCGATCGGCGCAAAGCTCGAGGCGGCTGAACAGCGCAAAAAAGATATCGAGGAACGCATCGCCGTTATCCAGAAGGAAGAAGGCGAAAAGAACCTCGCTCTGCTGAATGCGCAGAAGCAGCTCAGAGAGATCAAAAACGAGATCTCGGGCATCGCAGGCGAGATCAACGAAAACAGATTCAAGATCAACAAGATCAAAGAGAAAAAGGCTGCCGCGGATGAGAGTGCGGATAAGGCGCGTGCGGATATGCAGAGAGCTGCATCCGAACGTCAGCTGCTCCTCGATCTGAAGGCAGAATACGACGGTTATTCCGAGAGCGTGAGAAACCTCATGCGCACGGCAAAGAGCGAGCCTGAGGTAAAGAGCCGCGTGATCGGTACGCTTGCGGAATTGATCAAGGTCCCGCGGGAATACGAAGCCGCGATCGAAACGGTCCTTGGCAATGTTCTGCAGAACGTCGTAGTAGAAACCGAAGAAGACGCAAAATATATTATCGATACCCTGCGTAAGAAGAACCTCGGCCGTGTATCCTTCATGCCGCTGAATGCACTGAAGGTCAATAAGCTCGATGATTCCGAACGCAAGGTCGTGAAAGAGCAGGGATGCATCGCGGTAGCGAGCGATGTCCTGAAGTTTGACGAAAAGATCCGTCCTGCGGTGGAATTCGCGCTTGCGAGGACCGTCCTCGTTACGCACATGCATGCTGCGATCCGCACGTTGCGCAAGGCAAACTATTCCTTCCGCACGGTCACGCTTAAGGGTGACTTTATCCGTCCCGGCGGCGTTATCACGGGCGGCAGTACAGGCTCCCGTCAGCTCGGGCTGCTCTCGAGAGAACACAGACTCGAAGCTGCGGAGAAGAACATCGCATCCGCAAAGGCAGCGCTCGAACGTGCAAATGCGGAGCAGACTGCGATCGAAAAGCAGCTTGCGGAATCCCGCGGAGCGAATGACGAGCTGATCGAGAAGCTCTCTCAGCTGGAAGTCAGCACGGCAGAGCATAAAGAAAGGATCAACGCACTCACAGAGGCGATCGACGCAGGCAATGACCGCGAGATGCAGCTGAACAGAGAATATACAGATATCGAGGACGAAAGCGAGCAGCTCATCCGTCAGCGCGAAGCATGCGAAGCTGAGCAGGCAGACCT
>JAZRGP010000072.1:0-6286 GCA_045644225.1 Christensenellaceae bacterium
AACGACACCAACAAAGCTCTCAAACGGACCGGCTGTGATGATGATGCTTTCGCCGACGTTAACATCGAGCTTGATCGCAACATCTTCTACACCGACGAAACGAACTTCCGCATCGGAAAGCGGAACGGGCTTGCTGCCGGGGCCTACGAAGCCTGTGACGCCGCGTGTGTTGCGGACAACATACCAGGATTCGTCCGTAAGGAACATTTTGACCATAACGTAACCCGGGAAGAGCTTACGCTGAACGTGCTTTTTCTTGCCGTTCTTGACCTCGATGGTCTCTTCCATAGGCACCTTAATATCAAGGATAAGATCCTGCATGCCGAGGTTCTCAACCGTCTTCTCAAGGTCAGTCTTAACCTTGTTTTCATAGCTGGAGTATGTGTAAACAACATACCAGTAAGCACGGTCGGTCTTCTCCTGCTTGTTGAAACTCATCTTTGTTTCGGATTTTTCAGATTCGGGTTCAGTTCCGGTCTCGTCGATGGAGATATTTTCCAGTGTTTCTTCTGCGGCGATTTCTTCACCGATTTTCTTGATATCTGCCACGATTATCCAAACTCCTCTTTAACAATCAAGCGCCAACGAGCAGATTGAAGAGTTCTACAAGACCGAGGTCGATCAGACCGTAAATAATTGCGAACGCAACAATTACAGCAAGAACGACAAGGCTGTTTGTGAGCCATTCTTTCTTTGTGGGCCATGTAACCTTCTTGAGCTCGCTGAAGATGTTTTTGATGGAACGGCCAAAAGGCTTGCGCTGCTTCTTCTGGGAAGCCTTCGCCTTCTTCTGCTGTTCCTTCTGCTGTTTTTCCTTATCCTTACCGAGTAAAACAGTTTTTGCCATTATAAGTCACCCGCTAATTATTTTGTTTCCTTGTGAGCTGTGTGCTTTCTGCAGAATCTGCAGTATTTGTTCATCTCGAGTCTGTCGGGATCGTTCTTCTTGTTCTTCATTGTGTTGTAGTTTCTCTGTTTGCATTCTGTGCAAGCAAGTGTAATCTTAACGCGCATAACGCACCTCCAAATATAGTCGTTATTTTTTTTGCAACCTAAAAAGCGGCTTTTTTTCGCCACCTAACTTAATGTATCACAGCAAATATCCCATTGTCAACAGGAATTTTGCATATTTACACAAAAAATTAGCTTTTTAAGCGGGTTGGAGCGGGGTTTCCGCTCCAACCATAGACAGATTTATCATTTTCCTAAAAGTTTATCAGCGATAGACTTCGGAACCTGTTCATAGTGGCTGAACTGCATGGAGTAGTTACCACGACCCTGCGTTCTGGAACGAAGGTCTGTTGCATAACCGAACATTTCGGAAAGCGGAACCAGTGCGCGGACAGCCTGGACGCCGTTTCTGAGGTCTGTGCCTTCGATACGGCCGCGGCGGGATGTTACGTTGCCGAGAACGTCGCCGAGGTAATCGTCCGGAATTGTGATCTCGACCTTCATCATGGGCTCCATGAGGACTGCGCCTGCCTTTTCCAGAGCGTTCTTGAACGCCATGGAGCCGGCAACCTTGAATGCCATTTCGGAAGAGTCGACTTCGTGGTAAGAACCGTCGACGACCTTGACCTTGAAGTCAACGACTTCGTAACCGCCGAGGATACCGCTCTTCGCAGCGTCCTTGATACCTGCATCGATGTGCGGGATGTATTCCTTCGGGATTACGCCGCCAACGATCGCATTTTCGAATACATAACCTGCACCGGGTTCGCAGGGTTCGACTTCGATCTTACAATGACCGTACTGACCGTGACCGCCGCTCTGACGAACGAACTTGCCTTCTGCAGCAACAGCCTTTGTGATTGTTTCTCTGTAAGCAACCTGGGGCTTACCGACGGAAGCTTCGACCTTGAACTCACGGAGGAGTCTGTCAACGATGATCTCGAGGTGAAGTTCACCCATGCCTGCGATGATCGTCTGGCCTGTTTCTTCGTCTGTATATGTCTTAAAGGTCGGGTCTTCTTCCGCAAGCTTTACAAGAGCAAGGGACATCTTTTCCTGACCCGCCTTTGTCTTGGGTTCGATCGCAATTCGAATAACGGGTTCAGGGAACTCCATAGATTCGACGATGATCGGGTGCTTTTCGTCGCAGAGCGTGTCGCCTGTGCCGACTTCCTTGAAGCCGACTACTGCAGCGATATCACCAGCCTGGATCTCTTCGATCTCTTCACGGTGGTTTGCGTGCATCTTAACGATTCTGCCGATACGTTCACGCTTGCCCTTGGACGCGTTGTAAATGTAAGAACCGGACTTGATGGAACCGGAGTAAACGCGGACGAAGATGAGCTTGCCTACGAAGGGGTCAGCTACGAGCTTGAATGCGAGTGCGCAGAAGGGTTCGTTTACATCAGCCTTTCTTACGGACTCTTCTTCACCGTCCATACCAACAACCGGAGGAATGTCAAGCGGAGAAGGAAGCACGTCTACTACGAGGTCGAGCATGGGCTGAACACCCTTGTTGCGGTAAGATGTACCGCAGCATACGGGAACGATCTCGTTTGCGATCGTCTGCTTTCTGAGAGAAGCCATGTTCTCGTCGTGGGAGATCTCTTCGCCTTCGAGGAACTTTTCCATGAGTTCGTCGCTGCCGTCAGCAACAGCTTCGAGAAGCTTTTCTCTATATTCTTCAGCAAGTTCCATCATGTCTTCGGGGATCTCTGTGATCTCGAAGTTTGTGCCTGTCTTATCGTCTTCGTTGTACATGATCGCATTCATATCAACGAGGTTGATGATGCCGCGGAATGTATCTTCAACGCCGATGGGGAGCTGTGTGCAAACAGCATTGCAGTGCAGTCTTTCGTCCATCATTTTGAGAACATTATAGAAGTCCGCACCCATGATATCCATTTTGTTGATGTATGCAACACGCGGTACGCCATACTTTTCAGCCTGTCTCCAAACTGTTTCGGACTGAGGTTCAACGCCGCCCTTAGCGCAGAATACTGCAACAGCACCGTCGAGAACGCGGAGAGAACGTTCAACTTCTACTGTAAAGTCAACGTGACCGGGAGTGTCGATGATGTTGATGCGGCAGCCCTTCCATTCAGCTGTTGTAGCTGCGGAAGTGATCGTGATACCTCTTTCACGTTCCTGCTCCATGTAGTCCATAGTAGCATCGCCGTCGTGTGTTTCACCGATCTTGTATGTCTTACCTGTGTAATAAAGAATACGCTCTGTAGTTGTTGTTTTACCGGCATCGATGTGCGCCATGATACCGATGTTTCTGATCTTATCGAGAGTAAATGTATTTGCCATTTTAACTCCTTTCCTTTTGTTGAAAAATGATTAAATCTGTCTGTTATCTGTCTTCTTAAAAAAGGGCTGCAACAGCCTGACGCGCTGTGTTTCCACACGCGCCGATTACTGTAGCAGCCACCAAATTTCCTAAAATGCTCCGGTAGATTACCAACGGAAGTGAGCAAACGCCTTGTTTGCTTCTGCCATCTTGTGCATATCTTCCTTACGCTTTACGGAAGAACCCATGTTGTTCGCAGCGTCCATGATTTCGCCAGCGAGTCTTTCGCGCATTGTGCGCTCACCGCGCTTAACGGAGAACATAGCGAGCCAGCGAATAGCAAGAGTCTGGCGTCTTTCGGGACGAACTTCGATCGGAACCTGGTATGTAGCACCACCGATTCTTCTAGCCTTAACTTCGAGAACGGGCATTACATTCTGCATGCAAGCTTCGAAAACTTCCATGGGATCCTGACCTGTCTTTTCCTTGATGATATCAAATGCATCGTAGCAAATTCTCTGAGCTGTACCCCTCTTGCCGTCCTGCATGATCTGGTTGATCAGCTTTGTAACGACTGTGCTGTTGTAAATGGGGTCTACAATGATTTCCCTCTTCGGGACTCCACCACGTCTAGGCATATCTATAACCCTCCTTATTTCTTCTTAGCAGACTTCGGTCTCTTCGCACCGTAGAGCGAACGGGACTGCATTCTGTTAGCAACGCCTGCAGCGTCGAGTGTACCGCGAACGATGTGGTATCTTACACCGGGGAGGTCCTTAACTCTGCCGCCTCTGATGAGGACAACGGAGTGTTCCTGAAGGTTGTGGCCTTCGCCGGGGATGTAAGCAGTACCTTCCATACCGTTTACGAGACGTACTCTTGCGATCTTACGGAGAGCAGAGTTCGGCTTCTTGGGAGTCATCGTTCTTACCGCTGTGCAGACACCGCGCTTCTGCGGGCATTCCTGCAGGATCGGAGAATTGGATTTATCTTTAATTATTTTTCTTCCTTTTCTTACGAGCTGGTTAATTGTAGGCATACCAGTTTCGCACCTCCTGAAAATTATCGTTTTTTTAATAAGGTTTTGCGGCCGAAGCGCCGCCGGGAACCGTTAACCCGATATCTATGATCAAGTTCCTCTGCAACCCACATGGGAACCGATTGTCATTTTTTGCCGCACGGAAAAAGAGCTGTTGCGCAGCTTTTCCATTTTAGCATTGTTCATGATGTGATGTCAACACTTTTTTATCGATATTGACGCATTATTTCGAAAAATAACGGAAATTCTCCCTTACTTTCTTCTTTACGAAGTGCAGATGGGGACGTTCGCTCTTTGCATCCGGGATCGGGAACCAGCCTGCAGCGATAAGCTTCTTCACCGTCGGGATCTCGAGCGGGTTTGTGATCATCTTTTCCGTCTGCTTCTTGATCATGGCTTTCTGGACTGCCTTGGAGATGAAGTAACCGCCAGCGACGAATGCGACCAGAATTACCAGCGGGATCAGGAAGAGCGCATCTTCCATATATGCCGCGATCGCAGGGATGCTGACAAATACAACGCCCAGGATGAATGCCAGAGCAACGATCGCATACTGCAGCAGATCCTGCATGAGGATCCTGCGCTTACATGCCTTGCAGCAGGAGATCGGCAGATCGATCAGAGAACCGATGTCTGCGCGGACCTTTTTGCCAAAGCCGAAGAACATACCCTTTTTGAATTCAGGTTCGGGATGGCCGAGGCTGAGTTCGCCGTAGCATTCACGGGGAGCTTCGCCGCAGAATACGCATGTTTCGGAATCGTGCAGTGTATCGACGTCTTCGGGGATATAGGAAAGTGTTACTTCCCAGCGTTCTGCCATAGACTCTGCATCCATACCTTTGCCGACGCCCATCTGGAATACGCATGTTTCACATCCGTCACAGCCCATGAACTTACAGAGGTTTGTACCATTCAGCTTGCAATCTTTGTTTTCCGTCATTTTTTATCCACCTTACATATGGTTTTGTGCGGCAGAGAGAACTCCGCCGCACGAGAATGTGTAATTATACGATCTCTTCTTCGACTGTTTCGATCTCTTCAACTGCTTCGGGAGCTGTTTCTTCGAGAGCGATCTCTTCATCAGTCATATCAAAGTTCTTAACAACTTCGATATTCTTGTAACGCTTCATACCTGTACCGGCGGGGATGAGCTTACCGATGATGATGTTTTCCTTAAGACCGACCAGCGGGTCGACCTTACCCTTGATCGCAGCGTCTGTGAGGACACGAGTTGTTTCCTGGAAGGAAGCTGCGGAGAGGAAGGATTCCGTAGAGAGAGCAGCCTTTGTGATACCGAGGAGCACGCGGCTTGCAACAGCGGGCTTGCCGCCTTCTGCAAGAGCCTTTGCGTTTTCGCTTTCGAAGCGGAATACGTCGACCATTTCGCCTGCGAGCATTTCTGTATCACCTGCATCATCGATGCGGCACTTCTTGAGCATCTGACGAATGATGATTTCAAGATGCTTGTCGGAGATTTCTACACCCTGCAGTCTGTATACGCGCTGAACTTCCTTCAGCAGGTACTGCTGAACACCCTTGATACCGTTGATCTTGAGGATGTCTGCGGGGTTGATGGAACCTTCTGTCAGCGGATCGCCTGCTTCGATAACATCGCCGTCAACGACCTTCATACGGCTGCCGTAAGGAATAGAGTATACTCTTGCTTCGCCGGATTCGTCTGTAACTGTGATGTCTCTGCGCTTTGCAGTATCGCTTACGGATACTACGCCGCCGATCTCTGTGATGATCGCCTGACCTCTGGGTTTTCTTGCTTCGAAAAGTTCCTCGACACGGGGGAGACCCTGCGTGATGTCGTTGCCGGCAACGCCGCCTGCGTGGAACGTTCTCATCGTGAGCTGTGTACCGGGTTCGCCGATAGCCTGTGCAGCGACTACGCCGACTGCTTCGCCGATATCGACCTGAAGACCCGTGGACATGTTTGCACCGTAGCACTTAGCGCATACGCCGTCAGCGCTCTTACAGCTGAGAGCTGTACGGATCAT
>JAZRGP010000073.1:0-2078 GCA_045644225.1 Christensenellaceae bacterium
AAGTGAAATCAACTTTTTTGCGATATTTTGAAATAATGTATGCAAAAAAATCAATGTTTCAATGCAAAATAATGACATAGAAAAATGTTATTTGTTAACAAAATTTAATGTGCAGATCCGGTCGGCTGCTGTATTTTACAATATAGATGTAGAATTGTAATAATTTTCCTTGTAAATCCCGCATGATTTCGCGAATATGTGAAAAAACAAACGAAGTTTTTTGCGTAAAAAATACTTGCATAATTTCCTCTGTGATATTATAATAGAGACATCCAAAATTGAAAACTGTTAACAATTTAGTTAAAAGCCCTATTTCCCTTGTCTCTATATATAATATTTATATTATATCGCTATAGAAAACTTCAAAAAGGATGGTAGAAAATCATGACAAAGAAATATTGTTGGGTATGGAACATTAAGCCGGAATGCGTTGAAGAGTATGTAAAACTGCATCTCAATCCGTGGCCGGAAGTACTCAGAGCTCATTCCGAAGCTGGTCTTTATGACTACTCCATCTTCCAGAATGGCAACCAGTTCATCTACACATTTAACTGTGATGGCGATCCTGAAGTTGCTTTCGCAAAGGCAGTTGCTGATCCTGACGTAGTTCGTTGGAACAAGATCACAGGCCCGATGCTCGATGCTGACACATCTGCAGGCGTTGACGCTGCTGTAAATTATCTCCCCGAAGTATTTAGACTCGACTGATCATTGCTAATGATCGATAAACGCTTAGGAGGCGTTTAATAAAGATGCTTTTAGAAGGTAAAAAAATAATCGTTACAGGCGGTGCCTCCGGTATTGGCGCCGCTTGTGTTAAGAAATTTGCTGAGCAGGGTGCTGCATTCATCATGATCGTCGACATGAACCTCGACATGGCGAATGGCGTAGCAAAAGAAATTAACGAGAAATACGGTACAAAGAGCGTTGCGGTAAAGGCAAACATCGTTAACGAAGAAGATATCGACAATGTTTTCGCTGAATATCAGAAGCACGAAGACGTTCTGGATGTTCTGCTCAACTGCGCAGGCATCGGCAAGATCATCGATGCATACGATATCACGACCGCAAGCTGGGATCTTACGATGAACGTAAACGTAAGAGCAGCATTCCTCTTTGCTCGTAAGGCGATCACGATGATGAAGGACCGCAGATACGGCAGAATCATCAACATGTCTTCTCAGGCAGGTTATTCCGGCGGTCTTACGATCGGCATGGACTATGCTTCCTCCAAGGGTGCGCTCCTCACGCTGACAAGATCTCTTGCGAAGTATGCTGCACAGTATGATATCACAGTCAACAGCGTTGCTCCCGGTCTGGTAGCAACAGCTATGACGACAACATTCGGCTACGATGCTGAAACTGTACCGCTTAAAAGAATCGGCACGGCAGAGGAGATCGCTGATGCGACACTGTTCCTTGCGACCGATCTTTCCAGATATGTCACCGGCACATGTCTCCATGTCAACGGCGGCATTCTCATGAATTAAAAGGAGTCATTATCAATGTCAGAAACAAAAACACCGGTGGTAAGCGCCAAGAATATTGTTAAAGCATTCAGTGGTGTAGTGGTGCTTAATGATGTAAGCTTTGATATTTACCCCGGCGAAGTACACGCTCTCATCGGCGAAAACGGTGCAGGTAAGAGTACGCTCATGAAGATCATCAGCGGCGTTTATACTCCTACCAAGGGCGAACTCACAATGGAAGGCAAGCCCGTATCGTTCAAATCCCCGCACGCAGCTAGATCGTCCGGTATTTCTCTGATCTATCAGGAACCCCTTACATTCCAGGATCTGAACGTAACAGAGAATATCTACCTCGGCAACACACGCGGCGGCGGCAAGCCCGTCATCAACTGGCCCGAAAAATATAAGCAGGCTCAGGAACTTCTGGATTCTCTCGATGTATCCATGAAGCCGAAAGATCCCGTTAAGGGCATGAGCATTGCTGACCAGCAGATGATCGAAATCGCATCCGCTCTTTCTCAGAATGCGAAAGTTATCATCATGGACGAGCCCACAGCTGCTCTTTCCAAGGGTGAAGCGGACAACCTTTTCTCCATCGTTAACAGACTG
>JAZRGP010000074.1:0-1561 GCA_045644225.1 Christensenellaceae bacterium
GCTTCGCCTTTCTCCGCGAGCATCCATTCCGCTTCGTCCCGATATTCGCTCTTTCCGCGATAATTCAGTGCCCATTCATGCCCATAGGCATAATAGGTTTCCATCAACCCCGACCGTTCGATCTCATAAATACTCTTCCCGTTATAGCTGAAAAGCGCATGGCTCATATCCGCGATCGATATGCTGACATCCAGCAAGCTGTTCTTATACTGCGGATCTTCCCATATATTTGCGAGTTGGCTCGGCATCTGGACTCCGCCCGCCCCAGGCACCTCTTCTTCGAGGATCTGATCCTCATCCCCGAGGTTCACGATCTTCTTTTCGGGATCGGTTTCGATCACGACAGGCTTTTCATTCCATGTGATCATATATCCGCAGGCAGGATCTGCAGAGAACTGTTCGATCTGCTCTTTTCTAAGGATGCCGATCATGGTGTACATGGATTTTTCGCGGAATCTCAAAGGATACCCCGCCGCTTTCAGCCTTCTCAGTTCCGCGTCTGCGCGGCTTTGTTCGTCAGTTCTTCTGTGATATTCCTCCCATTCATGGTACGCATTGTATGCCGCGGTGTATTTCCATTCCGCCTTTTCATATTCCGCGAGAGTCTCTTCCGTCTGTTTCTCCGCCCATATCTTATAGAACACCTCGTCGGATGAGTGTTTCCACCAGCCTTGCGCGTATTCCTCGCCTGCTTCCTCTGCCGCTGTCATCTTGCGGTCGAGCTCATGATATTCTTCGTCATACCATTTCTGATAAGCCTCGTTATATTCTTTCAACACAGGAACATTCTCATAATATTCCAGAGTTTGTCCGTCATAGAGGAACACGGGTTCGTCATAATATACATAGACCCGCACGTCAAAGAGGCTCTCTGCCTGCGCTGTCTTGAGGCATGCTTCGAGATCTCGATCAAGATCAACTTCTCCGCCGCTCGGGCCCTCAAGGTCTTCATATACCGAAGATGCATTCACCCCGCAGAGGACTTCCGTATGCGCAGCTTTCGCCGCCTTATCCACAGTCTTGCCGCATCCCGCCATGACCAGCATCATGGTCGCCATGATCAAAACCAAAATTGCTCTTTTTTTCATGCAGAAAATCCCCCCTTTATTATTTAGACGAATAACAGCACGAAAAAGTTCCCGTTTTTACAAAAATTGTTGGATTTTTCTGATTTTCCGTTTGCGGGCGAACACAGTTCGCCCCTACAACTGCAATATTACATTGCGATTCGAAAATCCGAAGGGCGGTGCTTATCGCCCTCTTCCTCTTGAGCGGCAAGAAGTGCCGATTTTTGGATTTTTTCGGGAGCAATGCGCGGAGGCGTATTCATCATACGCCGCACAAGCTTTGTCGAACCGAAAAATCCGAAGGGCGGTACTTATCGCCGTTCAAAACAAAAAAAGACGGCACACATTGTGTACCGTCCTTGAATTCGCTTAAATTGAAATTACTTAACTTCAACTTCTGCGCCTACTTCTGCGAGCTGAGCAGGGTACTTGTCAGCGCCTTCCTTGGAGATGCCTTCCTTAAGTATGGAGGGGCAACCGTCAACAGCAGCCTT
>JAZRGP010000075.1:0-1580 GCA_045644225.1 Christensenellaceae bacterium
ATCCCACCAAAGTCTGGAATTCTAACTATATTATTATATAAAATTTTGCCGGGAAAAACAATATGATTTTTCATTTTCCGCTTTTAAGCGGCATTTCTTCACTTAATTCAACATTTTTTCTTGCTCTTTCCTGCAAATCACGTCCGTGATTTGGCGTACATTTCTGCCGAGCGTCGCGACCATGCCCTGCTTCAGCGGCTCGAGATACGACGGATCGACCTGCTCTTCCGATATCCCCAGCCTGCGCCTGATGCGCTGCTCCTCGCTCCCTTTTACCGTGCCGACTACGCAGACCTCTCCTTCTACGAGCCTGACGATCTCATGCCGCGGGCAGTACGCACGCAGATTTTTCCGAACCCTGACCTTCTCCACGGAAAATTCCTTTACGGATGCGTTCGCGATCTCGTTTTCCAGCTCCTCTCTGCTCATGCCGATAAAGCGTTCCTTTCCCTCCGTCTCTTCATGCCCGCACATCGCATAATGACAGATCAGCGAAAAATCCGTCTTTACCGTGATCCGCGGAACATCCTGCATCGTGGGCGTCTCCTGCGCTCCGTTCTCTGCCGTCATCCATCCCGCAGCCGCCGCTGCCGCAAAAACACAACTCACCAATATGATCCATAGTTTTTTCATGCTGTTTCCTTTTTTCGGATTATTCTGCACCGCCCTTCATCCTGCTATTCGCACGGTCGAGGATCCCGTGGAGCTCCTCCGCTGTGAATTCCCCTTCCGCAAGCTTTTCTTTGTCCCAAAAATATGCAGGTGCATAATAAAAATCATATTCCTCCGCCGCGTTCATCCCCTCTTCGAGAAACATCATCGGGATCTCACGAAACTTCGCATTCTCCCGCATCAGCTGCTGTATATTTTGTTTTGCCGCCGCACAATACGGACATCCCTCTCGGGTTATGATATAAAGCATGGTTCTGCTCCTTTTTTCTTTTTTCCTATATTATCTTATGCAGAGCAGAAAAAAAGGACATCGCCCGCGCAAGCGCTGAAGCAATGCCCCTAACAATATCATGTTATTTTGTGACCTTTACTGTCACTTCTTCTTCGGAGATCGTGATGCCCGTCTTTCCGATGCCTGCGATCTCTTCGACCTGTACCTTAAAAGTATATGTCCCGGGTGCGGTCACTGTCGCCATATCCACGTATGCATGGATATCGCCCGCCTTGATCTGATCCACCGCGGATTTTCCGCCGACGATGGAAATATTCGTGAATTTCACATTCAGGATCTCCGCCTTCAGCGATTCATCCAGATTCATCAGCTCGATCTTCTCATTCTCGAAGGTCTTCTCTGTCTGGATCTCGTTGATCTGCAGCAGAACTTCTACCGTCGAACGGGAGATGTACTCGATGCCTTCGGGGATCTGCAGCGCCGCCTCGACCATGATCGACTTATCCGCTTCTTCCGCATTGATCGGCTGCACGCGCAGGATGTTGATCCCATTGAGGATGCCCTGCTCGCCTGCGATCTCGATCGTAGAAGGCTCTGTCACAACGGAGTTGATCTCGTAGCCCTGCTTGATGTTCGTGACTGCCGCGATCACGTCTTCGGGACGGATGCCGACCAT
>JAZRGP010000076.1:0-4781 GCA_045644225.1 Christensenellaceae bacterium
TTCCATTTTATCGATGCATGGGCAAATATTTATCCGTATGTGATCTATATCGGGCTTGCATTTTCAGTGTTTGCTATGATACAGTATAGTATAAGGAATTTTGGGCTGATGTTCGGCCCGCAACAACAGACTGAGATCGAGAGTAGTAAGTAATAAGCGTTTTCCACAGAGAGGAGGGCAGGGTGAGAGCCTCCGAAAAGCAGCTGTACCGAAGTCGCTCGGGAGTCTCTTCCGATGAACGAAGAGTAGTCGGAGGCGCCGTGGGAGGCGTTACAGATCCCGTATTGAGAGCCGCGCTGTTTTGGTGCGGAATTAAGGTGGTACCGCGAGCACTCGTCCTTAAATAGGGGATGAGTGTTTTTTATTGTAAGGAGTGAAAGACATGAGCGTTTTTCAGATCATCGGTATAATCATCGTGCTGATCGGAGCGGTTGCGGTGTATTTCTCCGCTTCGGTAAAAAGCTTGTTCTTCGGTAAAAAGGAGAAGGACGAAAATACATCATTTGATATGAAGGAAAACATCATCAAGATCGTCGGCGTAGCGATCGCGATCGCAGGCGTGCTGATGGTGATGTACTTATAAAAAGTTAAAAATTAAATTCAGGATAAACGAGAAGGAGAACAAAATGGACAGCGAAAAATTGAAACGCGCGTATGACCATTCTGAGGTAGAGGGCAAGCTCTATGACAGATGGCTGGAACGGAAGTATTTCCACTGCGAAAGAGACGATGAGAAGGAACCCTTCACGATCGTTATCCCGCCGCCCAACATCACGGGTCAGCTCCACATGGGTCACGCGCTGGATAATATGATGCAGGATGCGATCATCCGCTTCAAGAGAATGCAGGGCTATGCAGCACTCTGGCTGCCCGGCACAGACCATGCTTCCATCGCAACAGAAGTAAAGATCGTTGACGCGATGGCAAAGGAAGGTCTCACGAAGGAAGACCTCGGCAGAGAAGGCTTCCTGAAGCGTGCATGGGAATGGAAAGAACAGTACGGCGGCAGAATCGTAACACAGCTCAAAAAGCTCGGTTCTTCCTGCGACTGGGACAGAGAACGCTTCACGATGGATGAAGGCTGCTCCAACGCAGTTAAGGAAGTATTCATCCGCCTCTATGAAAAGGGCCTCATCTACCGCGGCAACCGCATCATCAACTGGTGCCCCAACTGCTGCACGGCGCTCTCCGATGCGGAAGTAGAATACGAAGAAGAAGCATCCCACCTCTGGCACCTCCGCTACGACCTCGAGGACGGCACAGGCAGCATCGTTGTTGCGACGACACGTCCCGAAACAATGCTCGGCGATACCGCTGTTGCAGTTCACCCCGAGGACGAGCGTTACAGCGATATGATCGGCAAGAACCTCGTTCTGCCCATCATGAACAAGCTCATCCCCGTTGTTGCGGATGAATACGTTGAAAAGGAATTCGGTACAGGCGCAGTTAAGATCACGCCCGCACACGACCCCAACGACTATGAAGTTGCAATGCGTCACGACCTGCCCATCGTCTGCGTATTCACAGATGACGGTCACATGAACGAGCTCGCAGGCAAGTTCGAAGGCATCACGACGATCGAAGCAAGAACAGCGATCGTTGAAGAACTCGAAAAGCTCGGCAACCTCGTTAAGATCGAAGATTATTCCCATAACGTCGGCAAGTGCTACCGCTGCCATACGACAGTAGAACCGCTCGTATCCCGTCAGTGGTTCGTATCCATGAAGGAACTTGCTCAGCCCGCGATCGAAGCAGTTCGCAACGGCGAAACAACTTTCGTTCCCGAAAGATTCGATAAGATCTACTTCAACTGGCTTGAAAATATCCGCGACTGGTGTATCTCCCGTCAGCTCTGGTGGGGCCACCGTATCCCCGCATACTACTGCGAAGAGTGCGGCGAGAAGGTCGTTGCTGCAGAAATGCCCGGCAAGTGCGAAAAGTGCGGCTGCACGAAGTTCAATCAGGACGAAGATGTTCTCGATACATGGTTCTCCTCCGGTCTGTGGCCTTTCTCCACACTCGGCTGGCCGGATAAGATGGAAGACGTTGAATACTTCTATCCCACAAGCGTACTCGTAACAGGCTACGACATCATCTTCTTCTGGGTAGCAAGAATGATGATCTTCGGCAAGGAATTCATGGGCGACGCACCCTTTAAGTATGTCAATATCCACGGTATCGTCCGTGACTCTCAGGGCAGAAAGATGAGTAAGTCTCTCAACAACGGTATCGACCCGCTGGAAGTTATCGAAAAGCACGGCGCGGACGCTCTCCGCTTCAGCCTTGCAGTCGGCAACGCACCCGGCGGCGACATGCGCTTCTACTGGGAAAAGGTCGAAGCTGCAGGCAACTTTGCAAACAAGATCTGGAACGCATCCAAGTTCGTCGTAATGAACATGCCCGAAGGCGAAGTTGCGATCGATCCCGAAAAGCTGGATGCTGCGGATAAATGGATCCTTACGCGCCTCAACGATGCGATCAAGAACGTAACGGATAACATGGAAAAATTCGAGCTGGGTCTCGCTGCACAGAGAGTTTACGACTTCATCTGGAGCGAATTCTGCGACTGGTATATCGAAATGGCAAAGCCGCGTCTCTATGGCGAAGATGCTTCCATCAAGAACCACACATGCGCAGTTCTCAGAAAGGTACTCATCGATGCTTTGAAGATGCTGCATCCCTTCATGCCCTTCATCACAGAAGAGATCTTCACAGAATTCCTCGAAGCAGGCGAAAGCATCATGATCTCCGAATATCCCAAGTATGACGAGACGATGGTATTCCCGAAGGAAGCTGACGACATGGAAAAGGTCATGGAAGTTATCCGCTCTGTCCGTAACACACGCGCACAGATGAACGTTCCGCCGTCCAAGAAGGCTACGCTGCTCATCAGAACGGCTTATCCCGAAACAGTTCTCGGCTGCAAGACATACCTCGAAAGACTCGCTTCCGCTAGCGAAGTCAAGGTTCTCGCAGAAGACGAAGCTGCTCCCGCAGGTTCCGCAAGCTGCGTAACGGCGATCGGCGAAGCATTCATGCCCCTCGGCGAGCTCATCGATATCGAGAAGGAACTCGTTCGTCTCGGCAAGGAACTGGAAAATGTTCAGGGCGAGATCAAGCGTGCAAACGGCAAGCTGAATAACGAAAAGTTCATCTCCAAGGCACCCGAAAAGGTCGTTGCGGAAGAACGCGAAAAGCTCGAAAAATACACAGGCATGCTCGCTAAGCTCGAGAGCCGCATCGCGGAGCTCAAGGAGCTGCAGTAAACCTCATATAAACACCGAAAGACAGCCTGAAAAGGCTGTCTTTTTTTTGATGGAAAAATCATTGACAATATATATAATTTTACTTGTAAAACTCCATACATTTTGGTAAATTTAAATTAGAATCAATCAAAAAACCGAATCAGTACGCTCGTGCGGCAAAGCCGCATTCATTAAAATCAAAAGGGAGAGAAAAAATGAAAACGAGAACAAAGTTATGGATGGTATTGCTGATCGCTTTACTGTTGGCGGTGATTTTTATTCCGTGGGCTGTATTTGCGGCGGAATCCGATGAACCGATCAAGAGCGGTAACTGCGGGAAAAATGGCAACAATCTCATCTGGGAATTGTACGATGGCGGGCTTGTGGTCATCAGCGGTAAAGGTGAGATGAAGAACTGTGATACCAGTTCGATCTCGTGGCCCGAGAACATGGAAACCTTATACATCGACGAAGGTGTAACGAGCATCGGTAATTCCGCATTTGCTTTTCAGTGTCCCGGTTTGAAGTATGTATTTTTTCCGAAATCTTTAAAAACGATCGGGAATGAAGCGTTTAATGGGGCAAACCTTGAGCTTGTCAGTTTTTCTGAGGGCTTAGAGACGATCGGAACGCGTGCATTTGCGCAAAACGGTCGTTTGTTATATGTTGATTTACCGAGTACTGTAAAAAGTATTGGTGAATTTGCCTTTGAATCTTGCTTCAGACTCTCTGATGTGACCCTTTCTTCCTCGCTTGAAAGGATCGGACGCGGTGCATTCTGGGGCTGCAGAGACCTGACGTTCGTTAACTTTACAGGCAAAGCACCGAAAATGGAAGAACAAATTTTTTATGATGATGCTATATACGCAACATATCCCTACGGTGATACATCGTGGACGAGTTCCGTAAAAAAGAATTACGGCGGATATGTAGAGTGGCTCGAATGTCTGCAGGCTCCGAAAGTTACCGCATCTCTGAATACAAACGGCAAGCCTTATCTGAAGTGGAACTCCATTAAGGGTGCGACATCTTATGAGATCTACAGAGCGACATCGCTGGATCTGGATGCGGAATTCTCGCTCTATTACACAACGAAGAGCACAAGCTTTACGAATGCATCCGCAACAGCGGGCAAGACATATTACTATGTCGTGGTTCCTTGTTCGAATTCTGTAGTATACGCACATAACAGCGAAATTATTGAGGTCACCGCAAGCTGCGGAATCCCTCAGACATCGCTCACGGTCGATGCGGCATCGGGCAAGCCGAAATTATCATGGGATGCTGTCACGGCTGCGGAGAAATACGAAGTATACCGCGCGACAAGCAAATACGGCTCCTACACAAGGATGCTGACGACAACAAAGCTGACCTATACGAACACAGCTGCCGTTCCCGGAACGACCTATTATTACAAGGTCAGAGCGGTCGATGCTGCAGGAAACAAGGGTTCGTTCACAGAACCGAAATCCATCACCTGCGACTGCGCGAGACCCACGATCTCTATTTCCATCAACTCCTCTACGGGAAAACCCA
>JAZRGP010000077.1:0-5290 GCA_045644225.1 Christensenellaceae bacterium
TCTTCTAAGAGCGCTTTCCAAAGATTCGTTTTCGCCTACTCTAACTTCAGACATTTTCTATTTCCCCCCTCCCATAATCCTTACTGCCTTGCGGCATCGGGAGTAATTTCTTTCAAAATATGCGGTAAATACCGCAACCAACTATTGCATTATATTACAAATTAACCGTAAAGTCAATAACAATTTGCCATAAAAACAGATGGTGTTTTTTTCTCGATTCTGTTATAATCATACCACAGTAAATAATGATTTGAAAGGATCTTTTATATTATGCAGATGACGCATCATTACGGTCTTACGAGCTTCGTTCTCGAAAACCCCACCGTCAAAACTTACGTTACAGCGATCGGCGGTCATATCACAGCCGAATTCGATCTCAACGGCAAAAAGGTCAATCCCTTCTTTTATAATCCCTGGTGGAACGAAGACAGAGAAGCGATCCTCGGCACTCCCGACTATATCCTTCGCGGTATCTGGTTCTGCTTCCCCTTCGGCCTCAACAAGCCCATGAACGGTGAGGAACGTCCCTGCCACGGTCATGTTGCAGTCGATACATGGCAGTATGTCGGCAGCGAGACCGCTGACGGTGTTACCGACCTTACTCTCTCCATGGATATTCCGCAGGAGAACTGCAACGTCGTCAAGACTGTAAAGATCGTCGAAGGCGAACCTATTCTCTATCTCTGCGATAAGATCACAGGCGCCGTCGGCAGATACCCCATCGGCTTCCATCCCACGCTCGCGATCCCCACAGAAGAAGGCAGCGCGATCGTCAATATGTCCGCAGGCTTCGATGCATGGACTTCTCCCGTGCAGATCGAAGATTACCGCAAGGGCGGCTACTCCTGCCTCGCTCCGGATCACCACATCACAGACGAGACCTGCGTGCCTACTGTCTATGGCGAGAATGTCGACCTTACAAGACAGCCCTGCATCCACGGCTTCGATGATATCTATCAGTATTTCTATAAAGAAAACGAAGAGTTCAACTATGTCGCGCTCACAGTTCCCTCTGAAGGCTATCTCTACTTCCAGCTGAAGAACCCCGCTACTCTCCCCTCCACCATGGTCTGGACTTCCTACAAAGGCAGACACTATGCTCCCTGGAACGGCAGAGTTGACGGCTGCATCGAGTTCTCCGCAGGCGCTCAGTATTTCCATTACGGCATCACTTCCGCATACGAGCCCAACCCCATGGAAGAAAAGGGCTACCGCACATATGCCGAGCTCGACGGTTCCGCAGCGGAATTCAAGATGCTCTGCGGCTGCGTCGCTGTTCCCGAGGATTACAAAGGCGTCAAAAATATCCGCCGCGGCGAAGGCAAGACCATCGTGATCGAAGGTATCGACGGCTCCTGCATCACAGTTCCCTGCGATGTCGATCATCTGAAATAATCAGCATATTAAAAGCACCGTTTCAAATAGCGGTGCTTTTTTATTTAATGATATAGTCTTTCATGCATCTGCTGCATGGCTTGATTCCCATGTCGAGCGCCTGACCGCAGGGTCTTCCGTTGATGATGCCCATTCCGCTGCAATCCGGTTCGATGTGGAATACCTCGCTGTCATTATAGAAATATACGAGCTGCGTGCGGCGGATCGTAAGCTCGTCGGGCTCTGCGGATACGATTGGTGCAGGCTTCTCGAGATCTGTCTTCGGAGTGTATACGACCTCCTCGGAATCATCTTCGATAAAGTATGCCGCCGCGAACATCACGACCGCAAGCACGATGATGAATATCATAAACGCATATTTCTTCATCATGGCCAGACTCCGTTTTTGCGGATCAGCTCCTGCAGGCGGTTCCTCGCGCGGTGCAGTCTGGATTTCACCGTGCCGAGCGGCTGCTTGAGTATAGCGGAAATATCCTCACAGGAATATCCGTCGATATCCTTGAGGATCAGACAGATGCGCATTTCTTTCGGCAGCTGATTGACGAGCTCCGCAACCTTCGCAGAAAGATCGCTGCGTTCGACCGCTTCCGAAGTTACGTCATCCAGCACAAACATCGAGGCGCCCATTTCCGCAAGTTCATCATAAGAATCGTTTCTGTCTCGTTTTACCGCACGCAGATGGTCAAGCGCAGTATTCCGCGTTATGGAATATACCCATGTCGAGAAATTCGATCGGAAATTATATCTGTTTATGGAGCAGTACATCTTGATCATCGCTTCCTGGCAAGCATCCTGAGCATCCTGTTCTGCACACAAAATACGCAGGCAAACAGCATATATCTTTGCCCGGTATCGCTCGATCAATGCTTCGAATGCAGCATCATCGCCTTTGCGTGCTCTGCTGATCAGTTTCTGCTCCTCCATAAAAGTTCCTCGGATAAATTCTTTCCAATATTATACCATCGGTCAATATTTTCATCAATACAAAAAAAGCGGAGAACACCGTGGTCCTCCGCCAAAAAGCCAATTATTCACTGAATGTTAACAAACGGGAAGCAACAAATGCCGCTTTGTCTTCGAAGACGATCATCGTCCAGTCGTGTCCCGCATCCTTTTTGATGACATCTACCGTTTCACCCTTGGATGCCTTGCCGAGTGCTTCGGAATCCGTCGTGGATTTCGCACGGATGTTCACGTCATCCGCACCGATGGAAGCCTTTCCTTCATACTTCAGTTCAGGGGAATCCGTAATGAAGTTAAGCAGGTGCGTCGCAACAAATGCCTGCTGACCCTTGTAATCGATCTCGCTCCAGTCATTGCCTGCGTCCTTTTTGGTAACGCTGACAATCGTATTCAGCGCAAGATTGCCGATGATGTCCGCTTCGGAGGAGCCCTTCGCACGAACGTTGATGTCCGATGCGTTAACATACGCGACCGCTACCGCATCGCCGGAGATCGCGATCACGGTGTCATCCCCTTCTTCGGTTTCTTCCGTAATCTCGGGCGGAGCCGTCGGCGCACTCTGCGGTGTTACAGAGGGAATGTTGATCGCGGGAGATATCGTTCTCTGCACGACCAGACCTTCCTGCTCGGATGCCTCTTCTTTCTCGTTATTCTTGTCCTTCTTTTTGCCGCAGCCTACACCCATGCAAAGAATAAGCATGATCGAAAGCAGCAGCGCGATCAATCTAAATATTCTGTGATTCATATTAAATTCCTCTCAAGTAAGTAATATATCAAACATACATGATGTCGAATTCTGAATAAATTGCAAAGGGAACGTATAATATATTAACACAAACCATCGGAAATTTCAATAAAATTCTCAAAAAAGTCCAATTATAAAGCAAAATTCACCACTTGTTCATAATTTCTTGCTCGTTTCGACCGATCGACCGCCACAAAAAAGATCCCCACAAACGTGAGGATCGGTATCTCAGAAAACATGCAGGAGCAGCATATAAGCCACAGTCCCAGAAAGTATGGAGATCAGCGAATTATGCTTCCATTTATGAAGCACCACGACGAGCACGACCGCGATCAGCTCAGGAAGTCCGTGCGGCGCAGCGAGAATATCGGTGTTCCTGAGGCAGTATACAAGGAGCATCGCCATCAGCGAGTAAGGCAGAACCTTTCCGAGGAAAATAACCGCCTTCGGTGTTCCTTTGGAGAAAACGATAAACGGGAGAAAACGCAGCAATGCGGTCACAACGGCGATCACGGCAATGATCGCAAGGGAAAGCTTAACATCGATCATTCTTCGTTCTTCTCCTTTCTCTCGATATACTTCTTCGCAGCAAAGAGTCCCGCAGGGATGCAGAACATCGTCGGGATCAGGAAATTATCGGGTCCGAAGATCAGCAGGCAGATCAGCGCAGATACCGCACCGATGATCGCGGGCAGCTTCGTCTTCGCCTTTTCCCACTGTTCGACAACGATAACGACAAAGAGCGCAGTCATCGCAAAATCAACACCCGTTGTATCAAACTTCAGCGCAGAGCCAAGCAGCGCTCCTGCGAAACATCCGATGATCCAGTAGCACTGATTAAAAGCCGATACGCAAAAATAATATGTCTTTCGGTCGACGTAATGCGGCAGATCAGGGTCGCAAACAAGAGAATATGTCTCATCCGTCAGCGCAAAAATGGGATAGATCTTTTTCCAGCCGAGCTCGCGGTATTTGTCGACCATGGAGATCCCGTAAAAAAGATGTCTTGCATTTACGAGGAATGTCATGATCGCAGTAGTGATCAGCGATGCGCCGGATGCAAGAAGTTCCACGCCGACAAACTGCATGGATCCGCAGTATACCGTGCAGGCGATCAGCAGAGACCACCATGCGGAATAGCCCTTGGTATTCAGCAGGATGCCGAATGCCATGCCCATAACAACATAGCCCGCCATAACGGGGATCGTAGATATGAAAGAATAACGAATGGATGCTTTTCTGTCCATCTCCATTCTCCTTTCGGTTAAGTCAACGCACAGATTATAACGCAAAAAAACGCCAAAGTCTATACCTTGGCGTTTTTGTTATAGATCAGATACCCTGTTCTTTTGTGTAGTTCAGCAGAGAGCCTGCCTTGAGGATCGCCTTCTGGCGCTCTGTGAAGGAGCAGCAGAGCGTGTAGCTTTCGCCTGTTGTCTGATCCGTCAGAGTCATCTTACCGCTGTCCATGCCTGCGTAAACGTCTGTTACGGAAAGCATATCACCCTGAGCGATCTTATCGTAATCATCGGGGTTTTCGAACGTCAGCGGCATGATGCCTGCGTTGATGAGGTTTGCCGCATGGATACGTGCAAAGCTCTTCGCGATGACCGCTCTTACGCCGAGATACAGCGGAACGAGCGCTGCGTGTTCTCTGGAGGAACCCTGACCGTAGTTCACACCGCCTACGACGATGCTTCTGCCTGCAGCCTTCGCTCTTTCGGGGAATGTCGTATCGCATACACCGAAGCAGAACTGAGAAAGGTGCGGGATGTTGGAGCGGTACGGCAGGATCTTTGCGCCTGCGGGCATGATATGGTCTGTCGTGATATTATCGCCGACCTTCAGCACGAGCTCAGCAGTAAGTGTATCTTCCTGCGGCAGGCTGTCGGGGAATTTCTTGATGTTCGGTCCGCGGAGGATATACATATCCTTTGCATCTTCTGCGGAAGCAGGCGGAATGATCGCACTGTCGTCGATCTTGAACTGAGTGGGCATTTCGATCGCAGGCATTTCACCGAGGAGTCTCGGGTCTGTGATCTCGCCTGTGAGCGCCGCTGCAACTGCCGTTTCGGGAGATACGAGATATACCTTGCCGTCTGCAGTGCCGCTTCTGCCTTCGAAGTTACGGTTGAATGTTCTGAGAGAAACGCCTGCGGAATTGGGAGAGAAGCCCATGCCGATGCA
>JAZRGP010000078.1:0-1414 GCA_045644225.1 Christensenellaceae bacterium
TTCCCTTTGCAGCATATCGCTGATCGCGCGGATCCCCTCTGTCACAGCGTCTGTTATTATAATGATCTTCGGTTTTTTCTGCTCGGGATTCAGAGAGATCTCAACTTCCATGAATATCTATACCTCCATGAGTATATTATATCTGTATTTTCCATAATAGAAACGGCTCTGCAATAAGTGGTCGCAGAGCCATGATAAGTGGCAGGATCATCGGTCCAGATTGTCGTATGTAAAATAGCGTCGACGAGGACGGGGAGTCGGAGGAATGGGTTCCGGCGGCTTGTTTTCGGGTGTTTTTGTTGCTTCAACAGATGCCTCTTTCGTCTGATACTGACTCTTCAGACCGTTGAATGCCTTGGTAAGCACGTTACTTGCCTGCTGAAGCTCAAAATCAATGTAGTTTGTCGCGATCATAGAGGCGATCCCGTGGGCATAAACCCACAGCTGAAGGTTGATCTCCTGTGCGTTCTCACGGGAGACACCGAGGTTCTTCTGGATCATCATAAGGATGGTCTCATTCGCAGCGGAATTATCGCTGAAAGATTCCCTTGTGCGGTCGCGCATGTAGCGGAGCTTAAAGAGCTCGGTCTCTTCCTTTGCAAGACGGATGAATGCCATGCTGCTCGCCTGATAGGGAGGGTATTTGCCCGTAGCGAATTCCTCGGCAATAAACTGCATATAGAGCATATCGATCTCCGCGATGATCTCCTTATGCAGGTCTTCCATATTCTCAAAGCTGCTGAAGATGACCTTTGCGGAAGAACGGAGCTCCGCCGCAACGGATCTGGCAGTAAGGGAAGCATATCCTTTTTTTCGGATGACGGAGAGCGCCGCTTTTGCGATCTCATCGCGTCTGAACTTGCGTTTTGGGGGCATAATACACCTCTTTTCAATGGAAACAAATGTTGCGCAACATCTGTTTCCATTATAAAGCATTAAAAAAAGCTTGTCAAATCTGTATTTTTGCGGTTTTTGTGATATAATGATGGAAAAGGAGCAGGTTATGGAAGAAGAACGCATCATCAACGGTTTCTGCAAGGCACGCAACGATATCATGACGATTTTTTGTGAATATGACGACGAGGGCAACCTGCAGTTCATGGATTGCTCGGGTCAGGGATGCGACCTGAAGGAAAGCTGCGAGAATTACAGGCGGGCAGTTTCGGGAGAAGATTGATCTTCTTTTTTATATGCCGAAAATTGGTTCAACAAATTATCGCGAGCCTATTGAAAAATGAAGATCGATGTGTAATAATGAAATCGGAAAGAAAGGGCTATGCCCAGATAATACAAGTTTACAAAGGAGAGCAAGATCAATGATCAAGGTTGATTTAAACGGCAAGGTCGCAGTCGTAACGGCTGCCGGAACCGAGCTCGGGACGGCGATCGCAAAGGCACTCGCTCAGAACGGTGC
>JAZRGP010000079.1:0-1871 GCA_045644225.1 Christensenellaceae bacterium
GCCCGTTTTCACGATCTCGAGGAACTCCGCCTTATCCATCAGCACACCCTGATCGATTACGCTGTCCGCCATCGCCTCGACGGTCATACCTTCGCGCAGCGTAATGCGCACGGCTGCCGCCATTTCGTTCGGGCGCTTGATGACGTCCACGATGTCGTCATAGGTCATGCTGGGAGAGAGCGTATATGTCCCGGCTAAGAGCTTGGAGCTCATGTCCGTAAAGTCTACATAATACTTAAATACCGTCGCATTTCGGATGATCCCCGCTTCTTCGAGGGTCTTGGAGATCTTCGTCAGCGAAGAACCGCTCTTGATCTGAACCTCGATCTGCTCGGTGCTTGTCTCATCAACGGGCAGGAAATAGTTCTTATAGAGCGTTTTTCCGACACCGTAAAGCACACCTGCGACGATCGCAAGGCTGATCAGAACGATGAGCACAGGCCTCAGCACGCGCCAGATCACGATATGCACGGGAAGCCCGTCCATGGATCTGCGGTTCATTGTCCTCGGTTGTCTTTTTCCTCTTGCCATGGTTTACTCCGTCATAAAGCTCATGTCGATCTCTGCAGCTTCGCCGATGATCTTATAGAGATCCGAGATCAGCGCATTGAAGCGATATTCCGCCTCGAAGAACGCACTTGCCTTCGGGTCATATGCCAGCAGTTCGCCGATCTTCTGCAGCTGCTGCATGGTCTCATCGGCAGGCTTGCCGCCGCTCATGAGAGTAGCCTGCGCTTCAAACTGAAGCTTTTTATAGCGTGCAACGAGCGCCTTTGCGTTTTCGTCCGCATAAAGCGCATCCTTCGCCGTCTTGTATGCCTGAAATTCGGGGCATTCCTTGATGTCCTTTGCCAACAGATTTGCACGGTCATAAATATACATTTCTCATTTTCCTCCGTTATTTCAATTACACTTCAATGATGATCGGCAGGATCATCGGGCTTCTCTTTGTCTGGTCGTAAAGATAGGATGCAAGCGTCTTTTTGATCCTTGTCTTTACCGTAAGCATGTTGCCGTGGTTGCTCTTCAGGCAGCCCATAACGACATTGGTAACGATCTCCTTCGCCTCGTCAATCATCTCTTCGGATTCACGCATATAGACGAATCCGCGGGAGATGATATCGGGAGCAGCGACCATGGATCTGTCTGCCTTGCTGATCGTGACAACGACGATGAACAGACCTTCCGCGGAGAGCAGCTGTCTGTCTCTCAGGACAACATTGCCGACGTCGCCGATGCCGAGACCGTCGATCAGTACACTGCCCGAAGGCACTTCCTCGCCGAGTTCCGCTGATTTCTGCGTGATCTCTACGGGAATACCGATCGAAGGGATGAATATATCGGACTTTTTGATGCCGAGTTCCTCTGCGATGCCTGCGTGGCTGCAGAGATGCTTGGGTTCGCCATGTACGGGAATAAAGTACTTCGGATTCGTCAGCGAGAGGATGAGCTTGAGTTCTTCCCTGCATGCATGTCCCGAAACATGGACCTGCGCCTTGCCGCCGTAAACGACTTTTGCGCCGCGCTGGAAGATCATATTGATGACGTCCGCGATATACCGTTCATTTCCCGGGATGGGAGAAGACGACAGAACAACGGTATCACCCTGCTTGATGGTGATCCTGGAGTGCATGCCCGACGCCATGCGTACAAGCCCCGACATGCTCTCACCCTGACTTCCCGTCGTAAGGATGACCAGCTTGGAATCTGCATAGTTCGCGATATCGTCCACGTTAACGAGCTGATTTTCACTGATCTTCAGGTATCCGAGCTCAGATGCGACCTCCGCAAAACGGACCATACTCCTGCCCATGAGGCAGATCTTGCGCTTTGTGCGCTTCGCCTGATCGACGACCTGCTGGAGTCTGTGG
>JAZRGP010000080.1:0-2131 GCA_045644225.1 Christensenellaceae bacterium
TTTGCATTGGGCGGTGTCCAGCTTGCGGCGCTCACGGGTATCGCCGATGTTCTGAGCTTCGGCTGTGAGACCGAGGATATTTCCCTTTTAAGCAGTATCGCCGATCTTTTTGCTGCAGAACCCGATGCCTATAAAGCCAACCTCAGGGCTTTCCTCGCGGAAGGCATCTCCTTTGCCGCAGCCCGTGCCAAAGCCGCAGAAAAGCTGATCAGCGGCGCAGAAGCGATCCTTTCCGAATCCAATGCCATCCTTGCGATCGAATACCTGAAAGCCATCCGCAAGCTTGACAGCAGCCTGCTTCCCTGCCCCATCCTGCGCGCAGGAACATCTTCCGAGCAAAGCGACGAAACTTCCGATAAATATGCATCTGCCCGTGCGATCCGCAATGCAATCGCCTGCGGAAGATCCCTCCCTGAAGGAACGCTCCCGAACGGCACGGATGAGCTCTACCGAAACTGCAGACCCGTCTTTGCAGAGCAGTTCTCGGATCTCCTTCTCTATCGCCTGCGTACGATGACCGCTGACGAGATCGCAGAGATCGCAGAAGTCAGCGAAGGTCTGGAAAATAAAATTTATTCCGCAGCACGTTCGGCTCGCTCTTACACCGAATTGCTGGAAAGCATCAAATCCAAGCGCTATCCGCAGAGCCGCCTGCAGCGCATCCTCGCAAACTGTCTGCTCGGCATCACCAAAACGATGCAGACCGAGATCGACGCAAACCCGTATATCCGCGTGCTCGGTGTAAAAAAAGAAAGCAGACACCTGCTCTCACTGCTTGCCGAAAATGCAAAGGCTCCCGTCATCACCTCTCCCGCAGGGATCGAAAATATCGGTCTCTCCCTCGATATCCGCGCTACGGACATCCGCTGTCTCTTCGATACCGACAGATCCGCAGGCCGCGATTTTACCGAAAAGCTCCATATTCTATAAGATCCGCTCCGATCATAAAATGTACCATGAAACGCATTTTATCGCATCGGAGCTTTTTTATCGGCATTTCCGCCTTGACCGCGATCCTCCTGATCCTGATCTTCCCTTCCGCAGCTACCCATGCCGCGGAAAAAGCCGCAGATACATGGCTGCATGTCATCCTGCCGACACTTCTGCCATTTTCGCTTTTGTCGGGCATTTTCGTAAAGAGCGGTACCGCTCAGAGGCTCGCGAAATATGCAGCACCCATCTCACGGTTCTTCGGCTTCTCCGATTGCTTCGCGTATATCTTCGGGATGTCGCTCCTGTCGGGCTATCCCATCGGCGCAAAGCTACCCGCCACGATGTACGGGCAAAGGCTTATTTCCGGAGACGAAGCCTCTCTCATCGTCAATGCTTCGAGCACCTCAGGTCCCGGCTTTCTCGTTTCCGCAGTCGCATTCGGCATGCTTGGCTCCGCAGGATTCATCCCTGCCCTGCTCATCCCGCACGTTCTCTCCGCAGTCATCGTCGCAAAACTCAACGGAATGTCTCCTCATATAACGACGGTCCCATCTTCATTTGCTGCACCGACAAAAAGCATCAGCAGAGTCTTCTCGGAATCCGTCATCGACTCCATGAACAGTATGCTGCTCATCTTAGGTGCGATGGTGCTCTTCAGCGCGGTATCCTCTTTGATCGGCGCCTTTGGGATCTCCTCTGTTCTCGTAAATGCACTGTTTTCGGGCATGCTGGAATTCTCCTCAGGATGCGCCGAAGCCGCTTCTCTGCCGCCGCATGTTTCTCTGCCGCTCATCGCATTTATCAGCGGCTTCGGCAGCTTTTCCGTCATCCTGCAGACCGCCGCGATCTGTTCCGATGCAGGTATCCCGATGAAGCGTTTTCTCCCAAACAAACTCCTGCAGGGATCTCTCGCGATGCTGATCGCCTGCATGTTCTATCCTAACTGCAGGTCGATCGCTTTCTCCGCTGCGGCAGCATCGCTTTGCTTTCTGCTGTTTTTCGGCAAAATACGCACAAAAAATCAGCCTGCTCCGCAGAGAAGGCTGATCTAAACCACAAATAAACATCCACCAGCCAAGCTGGTGGTTTTTCATATGCGGGCAAAGCCCTTTGCTCTTCGCGACACGTCAAACGTGTAAAACGGTCTGCCAGTTGCGATACTGTTACTTGCCGCCCGTAAACGGGCTAAATCCCGGTA
>JAZRGP010000081.1:0-2195 GCA_045644225.1 Christensenellaceae bacterium
AGCAAATATCCCCTCGATATCATCGCCTCTGCAGGTGTGGATTTCAGTACGGTCGTCGGAAAGTGCATGGAAGAGTTCTCCCGTGCGCTGGATGAATTTGAAAAATTAGTATAAGCAGTAACACATCCCTCTGTATTTTGCAGAGGGATTTTTTGTTCACGGAAAGTTCAGCGGAAAGCGTTTGACACTTTTTGCGGAAAAATGTATTCTTAGTAGTAATATTTGGGAAAATGAGGAAAAAGCCGTGAAAAAGGAACTGACGGAACAACAGAAAAAGCTGATCGCAGTCGGCGGAGTGCTGATCTTTATCGTGCTCTCGGCAGTTGTTTTTGTGTATGCGGGCAGACCCATGATCCGCTTCCTTTCCGAACCCGAGAAATTCCGCGCATGGGTGGATGATCGGGGCATCCTCGGCAGGCTTGCCTTTATGGGCATGGCGATACTGCAGGTGTTCGTCGCGGTCATCCCCGGGGAACCGCTCGAGATCGCCGCGGGCTATGCCTTCGGCGCTGTGGAGGGAACGATCCTCTGCGTGATCTCCATGACGCTCGGCAGCATGCTGGTATTCTGGTTCGTGCGGAAGTGCGGCATCAGGGCGGTCGAGGTATTCTTCCCAAGGGAGAAGATCGCTTCGCTGAAATTCCTGCAGAACAAAAAGCGCATGACGCTCTGGATCGCGGTCATCTTTTTCATCCCGGGAACGCCCAAGGATCTGCTCTGTTACTTCGTCGGGCTGACGGATATCCGAACGTCGCACTGGCTGCTGATCTCCATGTTTGCGCGCATTCCCTCCATCGTGACGTCGACAGTCGGCGGCGATGCACTCGGGATGCAGGATTATAAAGCTGCGCTGATCGCCTTTGCGGTCGCGGCTGCAGTCTGCGGCGCAGGGCTGCTGATCTACCGTGCGATCACCCGAAAAAAGCAGGATCATGCGGAAAAATCTCATTAAATCCGTAAAATCGCAGTATTTTACGGATATTTTTTGACATCACTGCGAATATAAGATAAAATAGAGAAGTACTTGTATTTATTCTTTTATATTTTTTTATTTTGAAAGTGAGAAAAACACATGGGCAGATGCGACGGTAAACGCTTAAAAACCAATGACTTCATGTACAATCTCGTACCGTATGTTATGCGCGACAGAAACGACGCGCTGAACTACATTCGAGTAGATCTTCCTTATGATGCGATGCATGAATATCTGAACAAAAAGAGAAAAGAAGGCAACGCGATGAGCTATCTTACGCTCGTCATGGCGGCATATGTCCGCACGGTTGCGGAATTCCCGATGCTGAACAGATTTATCGTAAACAGCAAGATCTATGCGCGCAATGAGATCTCTGTCTGCATGGTCGTCCTGAGAGCAAATCAGCAGGATGAGACCATGGATAAGATCCGCTTCCAGCCGACAGACACGGTTTATGATGTTAATCAGAAGATGCTCGACTTTATCGAAAAGAACCGCGTTGACGCAGCGGAAACGAACGGTCTCGATAAGATCATGAGGATCCTCAACAAAATGGACTGGATCATGGGTCCTGCGGTAAAGGTGCTGATGTGGATGGATAAGCATAACATCCTGCCCAAGGCGATCATCGATGAACTGCCTTTCCACTGCAGCATGGTCATCTCCAACCTCGCGAGCATCCGCCAGAAGTACATCTTCCATCATATCTATAACTTCGGCACAGTCGGTCAGCTCATCACGATGGGTACGACGGAAGAGATCCCGCATCAGCGCAAGGACGGCACGATCTATCTTGAAAAGGTCATCCCGCTGGGCGTATCCATGGACGAACGTCTTGGCACGGGTCTTGCATATACAAAGGCCTTCAAGAAGATGGAAAAATACCTCAAGAACCCCGAACTGCTGGAGGTTCCGCCGGAAGTTGTCAACTACGACTGATCATAACAGAAATAAAAAAGGACTACTGCATTGCAGTGGTCCTTTTTGCATATACAGATCAAATATTTTCCATGATCGCAGAGACGGCATTGATGCATGCCGCGCGGAAGCCGCTCTGCTCGAGTGCGCAGACGCCCTTGATAGTAACGCCGCCGGGAGAGCAGACTGCGTCCTTCAGCACGCCGGGGTGTTCGCCTGTCTCCCGCTCGAGCTTTGCTGCGCCGACCAGCATCTCCGAGATGAGCTGGTAGGATGCCGCTCTGGGCAGACCGTACATTACTGC